>CAZYFL010000062.1:0-10251 GCA_964646805.1 uncultured Elusimicrobiaceae bacterium
CCACCCCTGCCGCGGCCTGGCTTGAGGAAACCATAAACTGGTACCTATTCAGCTATACCGGTCCCGCCCCTGCGAATTACGCTTTGAGAAAAACCGAACTTGAGCTGGCAAAGAAATGGATAATGAAACTATGAGCCTGAAGATAAATACCGCGCGCGCTAAAAACATAAAAATTTTCCTTATGGACGTGGACGGAGTTCTTACCGACGGCAAGATGTACTATATCCCCGGGAAGGGCGCGGAGATGGTGGAGTTTAAGGCTTTTCATTCGCTGGACGGCATAGGCCTGCGGCTTTTAAACCGGTTCGGTATAATCACCGGCGTGATAACCGGACGGGAATCCCCGGGCACGGAAGATCGGGCGAAGGGACTGGGCATGGGCTACGCTTACCAAGGCTTCCTCTCAAAGCTGGAACCGCTCAGACAGATACTGGCCGACACGGGCCTTAAGCCGGAAAACGCGGCCTACATGGGCGACGACTGGACAGATATCCCCGTACTGAAGAAGGCCGGGTTGGCCTGCGCTCCCGCCAATGCGCTGGACGAAGTGAAGGCCGCCGCGCATTTGGTGACAAAAAAAGAAGGCGGAATGGGGGCGGTGCGCGAAGTCTGCGATTTTATACTTAAAAGCCAGGGACGCTGGAACACCGTGATGGGTTATGTGGAAACCGCTTACTGGCCTTCAATAAAAAAAGACCCGCTAAAAATAGTGCGCGCTTCGCAAACCATGAAAAAAATGAGCGGGGCAGGGGGACTTAAGGGCCGCTCTCTATAAATACCGGCGTATCGTTGATTTTCAATTTTACAAGGCTGTCTTTCACCGTTATCTCTTTCGTTGAGAACGCCGTTGAGTAATCCTTAACGGCTTTTCCCGAGCTGTAATCCGGAACTGATTCGGTTATTATAACTGTAGCAGAGCGAACCCCTTCTATCGTAATTTCTTTTTCGCTGTCGCTTTCGTTCCACGCGACCCATGCAGGTTTGCCGTTTTTTAAGAACTTATACGCATGAATATCATTTTTTCCGATAATCGCCTGGACATCCCAATCACTGCCTTCAAGTATTTCCACCATTTTTTTGTAGGCATAGTAGGAGAGTTTTTTGACGCCAAAACCCTGATCATTGGGGCCGTCGCCGTCATAAATAAACCCCGTATTATCAAAAATATTATTTTCCGGCCCGCCGAATCCTTCCAGTATTCCCCAAGCCCAGAAAATTTTCTTAACGCCCCTGGAAAGAGGATCAATATAAAACTTGACAATGGATTTCGCCTGATCTTTCTCCGTCTGGGGAGGCAGGCCTGGCGGATAATCAGGCGACCCGCTCCAGGTTCCGGTTTCAGTAAGCCAGATTTCAAAATCATAATCCGGAAAAGCCTTTCTTATTTCTCCCGCTAAAGCCCCGCATTTTTTCCAGTCTCCCTTTGTTCCATAGCAATGATAATCAAAAATATCAAAATATTTCCCGCCTTTTTTAACAGCCGGCTCAAAGAATTCCTTCAAACCCCTCGTCTCTCCGCCCATTCCCCCTATTACAACCTGGCAATCGGCACAAGCCGATTTTATCCCTTCATAGGTAATTTTCAGCAAATTCGCGTATCCCTCCCAATCTTCTTTTGCTTTTAAGTCAGGCTCATTTTCAATCTGCCAGTATTTTATCGGGTTTTTCAGGCCGGGCATATCGTCTTTGCCGTCACCGTCATATCTCTCCACTCCCTTGCGGACAAAACGAAGATAATCTTCTTCCGCTTCTTTAACAGGGAAAGAAAAATTTTCCAGATGCTCTCCTAATTCATCCATCCTGGCGGGAAAGGCTGCAATATTTTCAACAACATTAAACCCTTTCGGATAAGAACCCAGAACCGAATCGCTGTTAGACCAGTCATAAATTTTCTTATCAACCGCTTCCTTGCCGGGCTGAACCATTAACCATATTAAATAATGCGCCCGCCCCCACTTTATGCCCAAATCTTTAGTTGGCTTAAAATCAAATTTTTCCGGGCCTGGCGGGGCGGATTTTTTTGTCATAGGTTCGGAGAACGAGAAGAATGGCAGCATTCCGAATGGAGAATCAGGGTATGACGACAGCGCCGGGGCGCCGGCGCGGGCAGGCGAACGCGTCGGCCGGTTTGAATGGAAAATAAAACATCCGCCGATGCCGGCAGCGGCAATGACTATCGCTAGGATTCCCAAGATTGTTTTTTGTCGGATAGACATCTTTTATAATCCCTTTCAACGATGCCTGCCGCAACGAAACCCGTAGCGGGTGGTAGATCGGGAGGGGGCGCTGTTCGCGCTGAAGGCGAATACTCCGGCATCGGAGCCATTGTCCCATCCGCCCCCGCGGAGCACCGCCGGAATCTGTCCGGCAATCCAGCCGACAGGCGCGTTGTAACTCGTATAAGAATTACCGCCTATATTCCACTGACCATCGTTATTGTATCCTGTTTCTGTTCCATCCACCTCTACATTTGTTCCATATGCCACGGAAACCCCTGCGCCCGCCGTTCCCCAGTCCGCCACCCACTCCCAAAGACTGCCTATCATGTTCTCAACATCATCCGAAGAGCGGCAGCTTGTGCCCAGCCCTGTCTGCATAGGACCGGTTCCGTTGGTGTTGCATTGGGGTCCGCTATCCTGCGCAAGGGACCCCGGGTCCGGCGTTCCCGCCGCCGCCACCTGCCACTCGGCATTGGTTAAAAGATGTTTCCCTGCATTCTTACAGGCTACCGCCGCCTGAAACCATGTCATAGAATGCGAAGGCGCCACGTTCACCACGCTCCGCGCGTAAATGGGATTTGCCGCCCCGGAGCCGCAGTCCTGCCCATTGTCGTTGCAGGGATAGTTATCCGACGCGGAGCCGTACTGCGTACCGCCTGTAGCGGTAGACCATACTGAGGCCTCGTATTTATCCACGCACAGGTCGCCCACCGGTACCATAATATCGTTCGCGTCGGCCGGGTTTACGCAGGGCCGGGTCCAGGAATCAACATAGTCGTCGGCCAGCGCCTGCGCCGTCAGGGCGTAAGGCACGGACAGCATCTCCTGGCGCGGGGAAAGCGTTACGCCGCCTACAGAAACCTCAATGTATCTCGCTCCGGTAAACGTGCCCGTTGAGAGGTTTACCGGCGTTCCGGCTTCAAGCACAACGCTGAATACGCCATCGGCCACGGTCGCATCCTGCGCCTGGCTGGTCCATACAAGGCTGCCCCCGGATGCGGCGTTGTATATTTTGAAAACAAAATTTCTCTGGCCGTCCACAGGCTCCCCGCTTTCCTCAAGCCTACCCTGATAATTTATTTTCAGCGGCGCACCCGCGTACAGAAGACTTAAGGCTAAAGACTGAAGGCTGAGGAAAAGAACTCCAGATTTCAAATATTTCAACATGGATTTATTCATACACTAATTCTCCTTAATTTCAATAGGGCGTCAGGGCTTGTTCCCTGTGATTTGTGATGTAATTTACCGAAGATAAGTCATCTGATTATCATCAGTTTCCCCTTTTTCTTCTGAGTCGCGCTTTCAATGAGCCAGAGATAAACCCCGCTGTCAACCGCCGCACCGCGCGAATTACGCGCGTTCCAGTCCAAGGTTTCCCCCGCGTCCGCCTTGTCAAGCGTGCGCACCAGTTCACCGCTTATGGTGTAAATCCGTATCCGCGCGGTTTTGGTAAGGCCGGTGAATGTTATCCCTGTATGTCCGGCGGAAGGCTTGAATGGAACAGGATAGCAATGCGCGGTTTTCAGATCGCTCTTTGCCGTTGCGAACGTGACCACAGCCGGAACCGCGCCCGCTGTAATACTCATATTGCCGCCTGTCAGGCGTACGCCGGACGCGGTTAAACCGCCGATATTCGCTGCGTCAAGCGCCGTGGCGCCATTGGCGGACGCGCCGCCCCCGGAGGTGGTTGAAAGCGCTGGTATTTTTAGCGCCCCTCCGGTCAGAACGGCACGGAGCGTAGCGCCGCAGGCGGCAATCAACAGGCAGAAAACGGAGAAACCCGCAAAGCTATGCCGGCGCCGCCTGCCTGCCGGCAGGCAGGGATCATGGCCTCTACACGGCAAACGGCCAAAACACAATATTTTGCCGGTCATTGTTTATCTCCCTTAAACTGCCGCAGGTATGGCAGACTTCCACTGCCGCGGTTTATCGGGGCTGCGCGACGCGCCGGGGAGCGGCCGGAGAGCCGGCGCGGTCCGAATTTATAAGTAACCCCCAACTTGTGGATATTCCCGAAAGCGTAGGTGGCGGCGAATGAGTAATCAACGCTGACGTCCCGTCTGGTATAGCGGGACAGGTCAAAACCAAGTCCGAAATTCAGGCCGTTTGAAATATCACCGAACGAATTGTATCCCAGCCGCATCGCGAATGTGTCATAAAAACCGTATTCCATCCCCGCTGCGATATTCCCAGGCCTGTCGTTCCAAAAAATATAATCCAGAGAGAACCTGGCCGCGATATCCGCCATGGAAGAGCGGACTTCATACATGGCGCCGGCCTTGAACTTCAGGGGAGGCCGGGCGCCCTCTTCAATGAATCTGATTCTGGAAGAAACCGCATTTTCAACGCCAAACCCGAACCTGAGACGTTCAACCGCCGAGGCCGCCAAAATCCCCAGGTCAAGCCCGTAACCGGTCCCGGATTCCGTATCCAGCGTCTGAGATATATATTTTGCGCTTGCGCCGTATGAAACCGACCGGAGAAACTTATAGTCAAGCGGAAGGCGGCCGCCCCAGGAAAAATACATTGCCACGTCATAAGCCGATACCGAACCGGTTCTATTGTCGGTATTGTCGTAAGCGTCAAAAGCGGACACCGAAAGATAGTTTACGCCCAATCCGAACGCCCCTGTCTTATACGGGTACGCTACGGCAAGCCACTGCTGCGACATGCCATCTGCATATTTATTGTGCGTGAAGGAGATTTCCGTGTTTTGCAGCAGGCCCAGGCCGGCCGGGTTGTAATAAACGGCGTTGGCGTTGTCGGCAACGGCGGTGAACGCCCCGCCAAGGGAAGTTTCCCTCGCGCCGACAGGGATGTTAAGAAAATTAGCGGAACCTATACCGGAGCCGGAAGCGTAAACGGGGCTGAAGAATAAAGACTGGAGAGCGAGTGAAAAAAATAAATTTTTCATAAACATCATTTTCACCGCACAAACGCCCCGCCGTTGCCGGATTTGGATATGCCGCGATGTTCAGGTTACAATGCCGGCAGGCAAGACAGTCGTCACCACAAAAGTCTAGCACACTTCCGGACGTTTTATATTGCAGATTTGTTTCGCGGATGGAAAACTAACCTGAAAGTTTCAGTTGGTTCGTCTCACCGGCGAAAGCCGGTGCCCAGATTCAGACGAGACCTGGATTCCGGCTTTCGCCGGAATGACGGAACAAAAATATCCTACGACCCCGACGATTCTGATATTCGAACTGAAGTTTTCAGGCTAAAGGGAGGCAGGCAGTGGAACTGAAAACGCCATTCTCATAGCCACGAGCGGAACAGATAGAGGAACCTGGAAACAGCCTT
The DNA here is from genome assembly GCA_964646805.1 of uncultured Elusimicrobiaceae bacterium. Classification (GTDB taxonomy): domain Bacteria; phylum Elusimicrobiota; class Elusimicrobia; order Elusimicrobiales; family UBA9959; genus UBA9959. The sequence continues at coordinate 5,523 of CAZYFL010000062.1, forward strand.
GGAAGTGAACGGCCTGTTTTTCACGTCGTCTGACATTATAAGCCTTGATTCTTTTAAGTCTTCCCGGAAAGCCCGCGTCATGGCGGCCCCGAACGTCCTGTCGTAAATGTTTAGGTTGACCTCCAGGTTATAATGCAGGCTGCGGTGGTCCAGGTTGTGGCTGCCCACGGACGACCACAGGCCGTCTATCACGGCTGTCTTTGAGTGAAGTATGGGCCCCTGCCATTCGTAAATCCTGATCCCGTTTTTAATAAGGTGCCCGTACATGGCCCAGGATGCCAGGCGCACATACGGGTAATCTGTTTCCCTGGGCGCGATGATCCTCACGTCCACGCCGCGCTGTGCGGCCCTGACCAGCCTCCGGTAAACCAGGCGGTCCGGCAAAAAATAGGCGTTGGTGATGTAGATGTATTCCAGGGCGCGGTCAATGGCGCAGCGGTAGCTGCGCCTTATAGAGCGCACGTTGCGTATGCCGCCTGCGAAAACCACCGAGACGCGCTTGTCCCCCGCCTGCGCCGGTTCGGAAACGGGCAGGCACGGTTCCGCGGGCCCGCTCACAGGGGTGGAAGCAGTCCAGGCTTCCCAGAAGATCTTTTCTATGCCGGCTACCGCAGGGCCGCTGACGCGCGCCTGCGTATCCTTCCAGCCTCTGCCGCCCATGGATTTGGGCGCGTCGCTCCCTGTGATATTGAAACCGCCCACAAACGCGCAGCGCCCGTCCACGCACACGGTCTTCCTGTGGTCGCGCTTTATCCAGTTCCAGTAGGGCTTCCAGTAAATGACCGGGCGGAACTCTGCCACCTTTACCCCCGCCGCGGCCAGTCCGGTAAAAAACCCCCTGTCCGTAAGGATGGAACCGACCGAGTCGTAAATCAGGTATACCGCCACTCCCTGCCGCGCTTTTTCGCGCAGCAAATCCGCCAGGGTTCTGCCGATGGAGTCGTCGGCGAACGCGTAAAATTCAAGCAGCACGAACTCCCTCGCCCCGCCTATCGCGGACAACAGCGCGGGGAAAGCCTCTTCGCCGTCCTTGAGCAGGGCGACCTCGTTCCCCGCTATCGCGTCAGCCGGTGAGACGCAATAGCGGCTCCAGTTTTCTTTTTCCTGCATAGATCTTTTTTCAGTTTTTCCGCCACGGGGCGGTCGAAATAAACAAGCCCGCGCTGATAAGGATTGCGCGGGGCCGCTGCCGGAGATTTTCCCAGGCGGGCGAGCTCGGCGCAGGCCTCCACGCGGCGGGAGGCCGCGTAAACCAGCGCGAGCCCCAGCCGCGCCCCGGCGAAACCCGGCTCCAGGGACAGGGCGCGCCCGAACGCCGCTCCCGCTCCGGCAATGTCCCCGGCGGCAGCGAACGCCCGGCCTTCGTCAGCGGCGGCAAAGGGGTCCTTCGGCCTGTCCAGCGCGGAGGAACGCGCCAGTGCAAGCATAAGCGCCCTGTTTTGACCCGACTGTTCTTTATAGTAAGGGCGGGCGATGAAGAATTGCTTACGAGTTAAAAACGCCGCCGCCGGAGCCAGGGCCAGTCCGGCGAAGCAAAGCGCCAGCAGCGCGATCTTTATTCTCCCTCCCGGGGGAACCGGAAGGGCCGGGTCTCCCCCGGCGGAAAATCCCAGCGAGCCCCAGAATAGCAGCGCAACGGCCCCGGAATAAAATACCATATCCGTGCCGCCCTGTATTAAAACCGCCAGGGCGCAAAGCTTCAGCGGCAGTTTCTTCTTGTTTTCCTGTTCCCGCTGAATTGCGCTTCGTACGCTGAATTTCGCTTCGCATCTCCCGTCCGAAACCAACGCCGCGGCTGCCGTCAGCAGAAAGAACAAGGCCGCCGGGAAACCCGCCTCGGCGGCAAGGTTCAATATTTCGCTGTGCGCATGAAGCGCGCTGTGCCCGTAAAAAGAAATCCCATCGGAATACGGGAACTTGAAGATCTCAAAAACGTTCCCGAAAAGGCCCGGCCCCCAGCCAAGCAGGGGCCTGGCGGCTGCGGCCTCCAGCGCGGTACCCCAAAGGCGGGGACGCTCAAAAGCGCGCGGGTCGGAGAACTTAAACAGGCCTTCCAGTCCTGCGGCCGGCAGGAAAGCCGCCACAGCCAGGGCAACGGCAAAAAGGGCCGCCAGCCATTTCCAGCGGCGTGTAAAGCCCAGTCCGGCGGCAGCGCTCAGGAAAGCCGCCAGCGCGGCGCCCCTGGAAAGTGAGACATAGATACCGGCGGCCAGCAGCAGCGCGAGCGCCGAATAATAATTTTTTTCCTTTTTACCGGCTGTTCCTGAAAGGGCCAGCACGGCGGCAGGGAAAGCCGCCGCGCAGAAAGCGGCAGAGTAATTCGGGTTGACGCCTATGAACCCGGTCGGCCCGTGGCCGGAAATTCTCTGGAAAATAAATATCATGGCCGCCGCCGCCCCCAGGCCGGAGACCGCAACCAGCCAGCCGGAGCCGCCCTCTTCGGAAGAGGCCGCATAAAAGAACAGCAGTCCGAAAACCGCGTACCGGGAAAAAACGCTTAGCGAGACCGCCGGCGACGGTGAAAATAACGCCGCGGCCGCAAGCCAGGAAAAAAATAAAACCGGGGCCGTCAGGCCCGCTGAGGAAAATCCGCGCGGAGACAGGGCCGTCCACAACAGGAAAACCGCCCCGAAAGCCAGCCAGCCTGCCGGAGAACGCAGTCCGCCGGCCGCAACCGCCAGTACAAGGAAAAAAGCCGGAGCGTAAGGGCTGATCTTTTGCATGGCTTCGGCGGAGCGGCTCATTTAAAAACCTCCAGCCGCCGTCTTTCCAGTCCGGCCGCCCGGGCTTCCAGCCCCGGCAGGGCGTAAATGCGCCTGAGCGCGCTCCAGGCGGAAAAGCTGTAACGGTTTTCCAGCAGGGCCATTTCGTAATAAACGGAGGAGCGGAAACCGGGTTCAGCGCCGGCGTCGGTAATATTTAAGCGCCCCAGGAGTTCCAGCGCCGGGACCCTGAAAAGCTTCGTTTCAAGGGCCGGCCGCAGTTCAGCTTCCGCGGCGGAGATTTCGCCTTTGGCCGCCGCAGAGATCGCCCTGCCGCGGGCTTTTTCAAAAGACAGACTGTGGAAATCCAGTCTCCCCAGGGCAGCCAGGAGCAGGCAGGCGAAAACAAGCAAGGAAGAACTATATTGTCCCGTCCTGTATTCCACCGGACGGGACTCCTCCGACGGAGAACTGAGCAGCCAGCAGAAAATCCAGAAATTGGCGGGCACGGAAAGACCGAAATCCAGCAGCGAGTGGACAAGGGCCGCTATGACGGAATATTTTGCCAGCCCGGTTTTATAGCGCGCTGCGGTGAAGAGCAGCCAGAACCAGGCGACGGCGGCGGGCAGGCCGTTTTCGGCGAGGAATTCAAGATAATAGTTGTGCGCGTAAATGGCGTGTTCCCTGAAAGCGCCCTCCGCCTGGAAAGCCGCCTGCGCCCAGGTGAAGGAGGCGTGGCCGAAACCCGACAGCGGCCGCGCCGCGAACATCTCCCAGGCGCTGCGCCACCAGGCCAGCCGCCCGTACAGCGAATCCGCCTGCAGCAGATAAAAAACCGGCACGGCCAGCGCGGCCAGGCCGGCCAGCAGCCAGACGTTCTCTTTCAACTCCCTGCCTTTCAAGCGGGCGCCCGTGTAAAAACCGGCGGCAATCAGCACGGCCAGCGCCGCGCCCAGGGACTGCGTCCACACAACCAGGATCACCATGGCGCAGGCCAGCGGCCAGTTTTTACGGTCCAGCGCATGCGGTATTATCATAACCGCGTAAAGCGCCAGAGCGTTGAGGTTGGTCAGCGGCGGTTTTTCCAGAAAACTTTTCAGCGCAAACACCTGCAGCAGCGAAATCGCGAAAACCAGCCAGGCCCCCCAGACTACGGCGCGCTCAACCTTGCCGCGCTCTTCCTTATTGAGGAAGGAAGCGAAAAGAAAGATCAGCAGGCCGGTCGCGTAATTGCCCCACTCATTAAAAATATATCCCTTGAAGGGGCTGGCCAGCAGGGAAAGAAAAGAGAGGCCGGCGGCGGCCCAGAGGGGATAAAATCTTTTTTCAGTTAAGCCGCCCGGGAGACCGGCGCCATAAGTCCCGATGAAAAGCCGGGCCAGGCAGCCCAGCAGCACGGCCCGCTGCAAAGCGAGCTGCAGAGGCAGATCGAAGACAGCCTGCAGAACAGGGGAAATCCCCAGCACAAAAAGAAAAATATATATCGGCATTTGTAACTACTCAGGTAGACAGAATTCAGGAGTCAGAATTCAGAATAGCCTGCCAATAAGCCTCCAACAGCTTACCGCAAAGCACAAACTGTTGCGACCTTTGCCACACCACCAGGTCTTCAAATCTTGTCGCTGGCATCTTCATTCTGACTCCTGAATTCTAAATTCTATCTACCTGAGTAGTTACCGGCATTTATTGATCCCCGTAAAACAAATGACCAGGGCCGATCTGGACCTGGTCCTTTTATCGTAACTACTCAGGTAGACAGAATTCAGGAGTCAGAATTCAGAATAGCCTGCGAATAAGCACAAACTGTTGGGACCTTTGCCACACCACCAAGTCCTCAAATCTTGTCGCTGGCATCTTCATTCTGACTCCTGAATTCTGACTCCTGAATTCTACCTGAGCAGTTACCTTTTATAACCGAACTGCGGACCGGCTTAGGCTCTGTGACAGAATAAGACGGACATTTGGATGAGCTGATTTTGGAGCGAGCCGAAGTGGCATAGAGCGACATGTACCACACGTACATTAGC
>CAZYFL010000063.1:0-10192 GCA_964646805.1 uncultured Elusimicrobiaceae bacterium
CTAGTGGTGTGGCAAAGGTCCCAACAGTTTGTGCTTGCGGTTTAGCTGTTGGAGGTTTATTCGCAGGCTATTCTGAATTCTGACTCCTGAATTCTGTCTACCTGAGTAGTTATTTAAACTTACGTATCCTGGCTGATCTTCAACAGCGACATGAAGGCTTCCTGCGGGATTTCCACCGAGCCCAGCAGCTTCATTTTACGCTTGCCTTCTTTCTGCGCTTCCAGCAGCTTGCGCTTGCGCGTTATATCGCCGCCGTAGCATTTGGCCAGCACGTCCTTGCGGATGGCCCCTATGGTTTCCCTAGCGATGATCTTGCCGCCCACCTGCGCCTGTACGGCTATCTCAAACATATGGCGCGGGATAAGCTCCTTGAGCTTCTCGCAGAGAATCCTGGAATTGTGAAGAGCCTTACCGCGGTGCACTATAAAAGACAGGGCATCCACCGTTTCAGAATGCAGGAGGATTTCTATCTTGACCATGTCCGAAGATCTGTACTCGTACGGTTCATAATCAAAGGAGGCGTAGCCCCTGGAGACGGACTTGAGTTTGTCGTAGAAGTCCAGGATGATCTCGCTCAGCGGCAGATTATACTCCACTATCACGCGGGTTGTGGAGATATATTCTATCTTTACGTGCTCGCCGCGTTTTTCCTTTAGCAGGTTCATTATGCCTTCCATGCAGACAAGCGGGGCTATAATGTTGGCGCGCACGTAGGGCTCCATGATGTCCATCACGTCGCCGTAATGCGGAAAGTCCGCCGGATTGGTAACCTCAATGTAGCCGCTGTCTTTATTTCTGCCTGCTGTTCCCCTGGCCAGCACCCTGTAAATGACGTTGGGGTTGGTGGCTATAAGCGGAATATTAAATTCACGTTCTATACGCTCACGGATGATATCAAGGTGCAACAGGCCCATGAAGCCCAGACGGAAGCCGAAGCCCAGCGCCTTGGAGGTCTCGCCCTGGAAATTAAAGGAGGAGTCGGTCAGGTTCAGCTTCTCTATGGCGGTCTTAAGCGCCGTGTAATCCGTGGTGCTTACAGGGTAAAACCCGGCGAACACCACAGGGTTCACATCCTTGTAGCCGGACAGCGGCTCGTCTATCATGATGCCCTTTTCGTAGATAGTGTCGCCCATCTTGATCTCGTGTATGTCGCGTATGCCGGCCACGAGGTAGCCCACCTCGCCGGTCTTTATGGAATCCGCCCTGGACAGCTTGGGCGTGAGGTAGCCCACCTCCTCAATTTTATAGCTGGCCCCGTTGGAGTAAAAGGAGATGTATTTGCCGGCGGAAATAGAGCCGTCCACCACGCGGGTATAAATGACCACGCCTTTATACATGTCGTAGAAAGAGTCGAACACCAGCGCCTTCAGCGGCTTTCCGGACGAGCCCCCGGGCGGAGGAATCTCTTTTATAACCCTCTCCAGCACCCCGCGGGCGCCGCGGCCGTCCTTGGCGCTTATGCGCGAAGAGTCCACCGGGTTCTTCAGCACTTCCCAGATCTGTTCCTCGGTGGCATCGGGGTTGGCGTGCTCCAGGTCTATCTTATTGATGACCGGAATGATCGTGAGGCCCAGCGACTGGGCCAGGTGCGCGTGCGCCAGCGTCTGCGCCTCCACGCCCTGAGAAGCGTCCACCAGCAGGATGGCCCCCTCGCAGGCGGCCAGGGCGCGGGAAACCTCGTAGGAAAAATCCACATGGCCAGGAGTGTCAATAAGGTTCAGTATATAATCCTCTCCGGAATCCGCCTTGTAGAGCATGCGCACGGCCTTGGCCTTTATAGTTATGCCGCGCTCGCGCTCCAACTCCATGCCGTCCAGGAACTGTTCCTTCATCTGCCTGTCCGGAACGGTGTTGGTTAGCTGTATGAAGCGGTCGGCCAGCGTGGATTTGCCGTGGTCTATGTGCGCAATAATGGAAAAATTGCGTATGTTCATAAGGAGCTTGCAGTGATAACAATTTAAGAAATTATAGTAACTACTCAGGTAGACAGAATTCAGGAGTCAGAATTCAGAATAGCCTGCGAATAGGCCTCCAACAGCTACACCACCAAATCCTCAAATCTCGTCGCCGCCATCCTCATTCTGACTCCTGAATTCTGACTTCTGGCTACCTGAGTAATTACAAATTATAACGACAAGATATCGCCGTAATCTCTTCTTTATTTCACTTCTTCCTCCACCAGCCTCCGTATCTCCTCCGAGGTGGGCAGGCTAAGCACCCGTTGCGCAATCCCGGAGAATTTTTCAAAATTCATGGCCCTGACGGCATGTTTGGATCGCAGGTACATCTTGGGAGGCACGGAGAGCATGTCCACGCCCATCCCTACCAGTAACGGTATGGCGAACGGGTCCGAGGCCATCTCGCCGCAGACGCTTACAGGCTTGCCTTTTTTATGGGAGGTCTGCACCACAAGGTTTATCAGGCGCAACACCGCCGGATGGAAAGGCTCATACAGCTCTGAGACGTACTGGTTTATGCGGTCTACCGCGAGCGTATACTGCACCAGATCGTTGGTGCCTATAGAGACAAAATCTATCTCGCCCAGCAGCGAATCAAGTATTATGGCCGCGGCGGGGATCTCCACCATCACACCAAGTTCGGGCTCCTTCTTCACCTGAAAACCCTCCTCGGCCAGTTCGGTTTTCACGTCCTGCGCTACGCGTTTTACCGTCAGCAGTTCGTCCAGAGACGAAAGCATCGGGATCATTATTTTTATGTTCCCCTCGGTATTTGCCTTGTAAATAGCCCGCAGTTGGGTCTTAAGCAGTTCAGGATATTTGATAAAGAGACGTATGCCGCGAAAACCCATAAAAGGGTTACGCTCGTCCTTGAGCCCCTTTATGCCAAGTTGAGTGGCGCGGTCCCCGCCGATGTCGGCGGTGCGTATGGTGAGCGGCATGTGCGGCGCGGCTTTTACCACGGATATGTAGGCTTTAAGCTGCTCCGCTTCCGAGGGGACACAATCCCTGTTCATGTAGAGGAACTCGGTGCGGTAAAGGCCCACGCCTTCGGCCTTAACCGCGGCCAGCTCATGGGCATCCCCGGCTGAATCCAGATTGGCCAGCAGGTTTATCCTATGGCCGTCGCGCGTGGTAGCCGGCAGGCCTTTCAGGCGATGGAAGAAATGCTCCTGCTTCTGCAGTTCTTCCTTACGCAGCTTGTATTTCGCTATTATCTCCGGCGTGGGAGAAATTATCACCATGCCCTGCTCGCCGTCCACCACCAGGCTGTCGCCGCTGATAATCTGACGGCTGATGTCGGAGAGGCCGACCACCGCGGGGATGCCCATGCTCTGGGCAAAAATAGCGGTATGGCTGGACTTGGATCCCAGGTCCATGCAGAAGCCCAGCACCTTGTTGGACTCGCGGATATGCAGCGTGTCCGAAGGATAGAGGTTATGCGCGACAATAATCACCGGCTCCTTAATATCCTTCAACGAGGTTTTCTCGCTGTTTACCAGATTTGAAATTATTTTTTTGCCCACATCAAAGACGTCGTGCTTGCGCTCGTGGAAGAACTCGTCGTCTATCTTCTCAAACTGCTCTTCCGCCTTGTCCAGAATCTCGGAGAGAGCGAACTCCGCGTTCATAGCCTTGGACATTATCAGCTTGGGCACTTCCCTGGTTATCAGCGGGTCCTGCAGGATCAGGTGGTGGGCATCTATCAGCTTGGCGTGTTGCTTGCCCAGCACGTTCAGGATTTTGGTGCGGATGGCATCCAAATCAAGCCTGGTCTTGTCCAGCGCCTCCCTAAAACGCTTCACCTCAGCCTTAAGTTTTCCAGGCGCGATCTCTTTCTGCTCAATAAGGATGTTCTCCTCCTTAAGGATATGCGCTTTGCCTATGGCTATACCCAGGCTTGCCGGTACTCCTTTTTTTATAAGCATAGATCTCTCCAGGTCAAATCCAGGCGAAGGTAAGAAGTTGCAATTACTTTTAGTCTTCGTCGAACTTGCGGGTAAAAAGGTCCGCTATGGCCGCAACCGCCGCAGCCTCGTCCTTCCCATTCGCCGTCACCTTTATAACGCTGCCTTTGCCGGCCGCCAACGTCATGATGCCCATTATACTCTTGGCGTTAACTTCCATGCCATCCTTCGCCAGTTTTATGTCGCAGACAAACTGCGATGAGGTGTTAGCTATCATGCCGGCGGGCCGGGCGTGTATGCCCAGTTCGTTAATTATGGTTATACCTCTCTCTACCATGAGTAGAACTTAAAAGGCCGCAGCTTAAGCACGCTGAACAGCAGCACGGAAACCGCCAGCAGCAGTCCGGCTGCGAAAAACACGGATTTCCTGAAAGTCCTGGTCACGCGGTGCAACGCCAGCACGGCCAGCGGCAACCCTATTTTTAAGAACAGGCCGCCGGCATCCGTCTGAGGCGGATAGTTTAATGCCGTCAGCGTGCCGAAAGCCAGCAACGCGATGGCCACCGACATTGAAAAGCCCGCCGTACTGAGGATCCGCGTAAGCCGGGGCCAGTTCGCACAATCCAGGCCGCAGGACGCCTCACCGCCGCAGGCATAGCCGGCCTTCAGTCCGCGCCAGCGCCAGTAAACCGCGAAAGCGGAATAAAAAACTATGCCGGCCAACGGTCCGGCCAGCAACAATGGCATGGAAACCGGCGTTTCCAGATCGGTAAAAAGCCAGCCATAAAAACCTCCGGCGGCCCAGACCAACAGGCAGATTTGCGCCGTCATCGGCTTAAGCCTGCCCCAGAAAATCCTGTCGCCGATGGAGGCGAAACTTGAGGCCAGAGCCTGTTTAATTCCCTGCATGCTCTTAAGCCGCGCTTCCTGGTCAGAGCCGGCGGCGGCGACCCGCTCCTCAAGGCTTGCCATGTTGCCCAGCACAAAAGAGGCCATATAGGGCTGTGTATTAAAAATCTGCAGGTGCCGCAGGACAGCCGCCCTCAGCTTCTCCCTGTCAGGGTAGATTTTTTCAAGCGCAGGTTGCAGGCAAAAGGCGAAGCCCAGATTCTGGAACCTCTCGTAGTTCCAGCCCGCCTGTATAAAAAATGACCGTAAAAACACCTTAAGAAACATAATTAGTAAGTTGTAAGGATTAAGTGGTAAGGATTAAGTAGCAAGCATACAATAACCGGTAGTCTATAATCCTTAATCCTTAATCCTTAATCCTTAATCCTTAATCCTTAATCCTTAATCCTTTCTCTACCCCTTCTTGTATATCTGCGTCCTGAATCTGAAATACAGACCGCTCAGCCCCAGCCAGGGCATGAGAGAGTATGCGAAATCCGTACCCGGATAAAGCGCGCTCACGCCGGGCAGACAAGCCAGGCCCGCCGCCAGGGCCGTCCAGGCCAGGACATAGACCCCCAAGGCGGCGTTCTCCAAAAGCATAGCTCTGGCCAGCCAGCGCCACAGGGAAAAATCGCCGGATTTCACCTGCGCCTCTATGGTTGCGTTCCAGGGCGAGCGCGAGGCCCTGAGGCGGTACTCTACCGGAGAAAAGACCGTCCCCGCCGCCAAACCTAAAAAGAAGGAAAGCGAAGGCGCCAGCCCTCCGGCGGAGTGGGCAAGTACGCCCGCCGCGGCAGCGGCCGCGCCGTTGGGAGGCACAACGCCGCCCAACGGTATAAAATCTATATAAAGCAGTTCCAGCAATATCCCCAGACGCGCTCCCTCAAGCGGACAGCCGTTCAGCCAACCCAGGACGGGGCCCACAAAAGCAGGACGCGACAGGAGGAACTGCCCCGCCTGCACGGCGTCCAGACCCAGCAGGCCGGACAGCGCGGCGGAAAGAAAAACTTTCAGGAGGGTTATCATCGCGGCCCGGCCTCCTCGGGTGCGCTGACGTCAGTGTAGAGGTCAGAGGGTAGAGGGTTCACTGTATCGCTTCCATCAGGTTAAGCGGGGCATCCGAGGGCACACCCCTGCCCTCTATATTTATACCGGCGGCGGAAAGGATCTTAAGCGCCGCGCAGTCCTGGTCGTTGAGGAAGATGGCCTTGCCGATTGAAAGGTTCTTGCCGGCGGAATAATGCATGCCGCCGATGTTGAGCGACGGTATCTTAAAACCCTTCTCCATCAACGTCACGGCCTCGGCAAGGCCAGGCAGCAGCAACAACACCTTGCGCGGGGAGTTTTCGGTCCCGGGCAGATAGACAGCCGCCTCGGCCACCGTCATTATCTTCAGGGCTACCTCCTCAGGCGTGGCAAAGCGCATGATGGCGCGGAGCATTTCGTCGCCGGCTATTTCGTCGGAAACTACGGCCAGTTCCTCGGCCCGAAGATGCGGTACCCAGCCCTCCACCACCTGACCGTGCACCAGCCTGTCGTCAACCCTGTAGAGAATAATGGGCATAGAATCTTATCGGGGGAGCAGGGAAAGTTATCGTTCCTGTCGTATCAACTGCCGTTTTTCCCCAGCAACAGGCTCTTGACCTCGCAGATGGCCTTGCGGCCGTCCTCTATAATTTTGGCCGTAAGGCGGTTGAAGTCCAGCGACTGCCTGTAGGCGAAGGCGGAGGTCATCATATTTATGTTCACTCCGCAGATGATTGCGCATTTCCGTATGTCCCTGACCAGCGGCAACGCCACGTTCATCGGCGTACCTCCCGGCATGTCTATCAGTAAAATCAGGCCGTCTTCGGAGCGCATTTCCTCTATGGCCGCGGAAGCGGATTCCTTCACGCGTTCCAGCGTCATGCGCGGGGAGATAGGGACGTTTTTCAGCCCCGCTGTCTGCAAACCGACTATGCCTTCCGCTGCTTCAATAAGGTAGGCGCCGAATTCGCCGTGGGTAATTACGATAAGGTTGATCATGCGGTTAACAGACTGCCGGGTTACCAGAAAACCACCCCGTGCCGGTGACTTGACCTGCTGGCGCACTCCTACTTCCTGATATCCCTGTGGTACTCCGAAACCGAGAAGCCGCCGGCTGCCAGCCTCTTCGCCATCTCGCCGGCTATATAGACGCTGCGGTGGCGGCCGCCGGTGCAGCCTATGGCTATGGTAAGGTAGGATTTGCCTTCCTTGATGTAAAGTGGCAGCAGGTTTTTTATCTGCCCTGTGTAACCGTTAAGAAAATTTTTAAAGCCCGGCTTGTCCCTGAGGTAGCGGCCCACCAGGGCATCCAGGCCGGTTTTGGTTTTGAGAGACGGCACATAGTAGGGGTTCGGGAGGAAGCGCACGTCCATCACAATATCGGCGTCCAGCGGCATGCCGTATTTGTAGCCGAAAGAGATGACTGAAAGCTTCATCTCGGCGGTGCGGCGCAGTTCGAGCGTCCCTGAAAGTATTTCCTTTAGTTCCCCCAGCGTAAGCTTGGAGGTGTCTATCACCTTGTTGGCGCGCGCCCTGAGATCGCAGAGTATGCGGCGCTCCTCTTTTACCGCGGAGGTAATGTTCTTGCCAAGCGGATGGCGGTGGCGGGTTTCGGAAAAACGCTGCATCAGCACGGCATCGGAGGCATCCAGAAAGATGATCTTGTAGTCCAGACCCAGCTTGCCCAGATTATCCAGCGTACGGATAAAATCCTTGAAGAACCTGCCTTCGCGTATGTCTATGCCGAGGGCGACGTTTTTAAGGTAGCGCCGGTCCCCTATAAGCCCGGCGAACTGCGGGATGAGCGTTATAGGCAGGTTGTCTATGCAGTAAAAACCCAGGTCCTCAAAAGATTTCAGGGCCTGGCTTTTGCCGGCTCCGGACATGCCGGTGATGATAAATATCCTGCCTTTAATTTTTGTCACTTCTTACCCATCTTCCTTATAAGACTTTCGTTGAATTTCTTGGCCACAAAATAGCCCTGGTTCTTCAGGCGCTGGTTAAGCGCGGCCACCTCTATAAGCACGGCCAGGTTGCGGCCCGGGGTGACGGGCAACCGGAGGGAAGACACCGGCACGTCAAGTATCTGGACCTCGGCGGTGGCAAGCCCGGTGCGGTCGTAGGCCCCGAGCGTACCGGGGGCCACGCTCTCCAGCTTCACATGCATTTCTATCAGCGACTGGTCCATGATGGAACCTATACCGAAGAGCAGTTCAACGTCAATAATGCCGAGCCCCCGGACTTCCATATAATGCTTTATATTTTCGGGAGAGTTGCCCACCAGCATGTAGCCTATGCGGCGCTTAACTTCCACCACGTCGTCGGCTATCAGGATATGGCCGCGCTTCAGCAGTTCAAGCGCGCATTCCGATTTTCCAACTCCCGAGTCGCCCTGTATCAACACGCCCAGGCCATAGATGTTAACCAGTACGCCGTGCAAGTATGCAATGGCTGCCAGCTGGTCGTCCAGGAACATCGTCAACTCGCGGATGAAGGCGGAGGTGTCGGAGGTGGTAACCAGCAGGGCGATGCCGGCTCTGGCGCAGGCCTGCTTTATGGAGAACAGCGGCTTTACGCCGCCGGTCACTATCACGCAGGGGATGCCCGGCGCGGAGAACATCTTCTGCAGATTGGCCAGAACCTTGCGCGGGTCCTCTTTCCGGCAGTAGGCGAATTCGCCCTGCCCTATTATCTGTATGCGCTCGGCGCGGAACTGCTCCATGTGGCCGGCTAGGGCAAGTCCTGGGCGGTTTATTTCGCTGACCGTTATATGCCGGTTCAGGTTCTTTGCGCCTGAAACGGCCTTGAGCCCCAGTATTTTACCACGGGACTTAAGCAGTTCCTTCACCGTCAGAAACTTGCCAGGTTTTTTTGCCGGCTGCGTCATAAAACTCCCGTCACAGGTCACAAGCCAGAGCTATATAAAAAGCAGCAGGTTCTGTAAGCCCTTAAATATTTGTGACTTGTATCCTGTGACATACGACTTACTTCTTAACGGGCTGCAACAGGCCGTAGGTGCTGTCAAGTCGCTTGAAGACAACCTGTAGCTGCTTTGTGCCCCGCACCTGGAAAACCCAGAAGTTGTAGCCGAGCTTTTCCATCTCCATCACGGCTTCTTCCTTGTTCATGGGGTGCAGTGGCACATCCTTAACTACGGAGAAGCGGATCTCGGGGCCCACCAGCGTGGTAAACTCTCCCAGGTCCACAGTTTCGGTCGCGTGGTGGTCGGTGAAGCGTTCCTTGTACTTCTTTATCTGCACTTCCATCTTGTCCATAGCCTTGTCTATGGCGGAGTATATCTCGTCGGTCTCGGCGGCGGCCTTCATGGTCTGATGGCCGGCGTGCACTATCACCTCGGCGGCATGTATCTTCTTCTCCACGGAAACTATGACCTGGGCCCAGACTATATTGTCCAGGTATTCATGAAGCTTGGAAAGCCTGACTTCGATGAAATCTTTTACGGGTTTGGTCATCTTTATCTTGCGACCCACTATATGTATCCTCATTAATGTCCTCCCAAGGGGAATAAAACACAAACTTTCCCGTTTTTCAGGCGGAAAGTCTTATGGATTATATTTTATTACATTTCAATGCGAATAGGAAGTTGCTGTTGCGAATGCCGCAATAGAAAGCGGTATAATGTAATAACAAAATCTCAACGCGGAGGAGACAAATTTATGAAAGCCCTTGTGAAGGCGAGAGCCGGAAAAGGCCTGTGGCTGGAGGATGTCCCCAGACCGGTAATTGGCGACAACGAAGTCCTGATAAAGGTAAAGAAAACCGCCATCTGCGGCACCGATATACACATTTACCAGTGGGACGAGTGGGCGCGCAATACCATCCCCATGCCGATGCATGTGGGCCACGAGTTCATGGGAGAGATAGCTGAACTGGGCAGATTCGTGCGGGGCCACTTCGTCGCCGAGCGCGTCTCGGGAGAAGGACACATAGTCTGCGGCCACTGCCGCAACTGTAAGGCCGGCCACCGCCACCTCTGCATAAACACCAGGGGCGTGGGAGTAAACCTCCCGGGCTGCTTCGCCGAATATCTGGCCATGCCGGCCGAGAACGTGTTTTCTCTGCCCGAAGGGGTTTCCGACGACGAGGCGGCCATTCTTGACCCGCTGGGCAACGCGGTGCATACCGCCCTGTCCTTCGATCTGATAGGCGAGGACGTACTTATAACCGGCGCGGGCCCCATAGGCATAATGGCCGGCGCCATAGCCACCCACGTGGGCGCGCGCCATGTGGTTATAACCGACGTGAACGAATACCGCATGGAACTGGCTCGCAAGGCGGGGATAAAAAACGTTGTGGATTCCCGCCGTGAGAAGCTGCCTGACGTTATGAAAAAACTCGGCATGACCGAGGGCTTCGACGTGGGTCTGGAGATGAGCGGCAACGCGCAGG
>CAZYFL010000064.1:0-10186 GCA_964646805.1 uncultured Elusimicrobiaceae bacterium
GTCGAATTGGGTAAAGAGTGGCGCGGTCAACGGGGGCCAAAAACTAACTTTTTAGATTCGTCCTTCATAGGGAAAACCCGTTTTATGCCTGCCTTTGAACTGCCTTTAGACCTCTTCAGAATCATCGGTTATGAGGGTGAAAGATTCCTCTCCATGGTGCCGGAATGCTTCTAATCCCGCTTTTTAACGCAAAAGTTCGAATCCTGCGGACTTAGGGGAGGTCGGGATTCGAAATTGTCTGTTTAGCCTTGAAAATGGATGCTAATCTTGGCGATGAAAGGTCAACTACGGCATGTCTAATCCTCTCCCAAAGGCCCTAATTTCGCGCAAGAATCGCGCCGGTGAGGCTTTTTCGGCGGACATGTATGGGACAATCGCCGGGCCAGCGCGGCCTGCGGGGGGAAGGACCTACGGGCCAATGTCCGTGCTCTGACCCTACACCAGTGTCGCAAAAGTGCTACTTTTGCGACACTGGGGGCAAGTCGTCACAGATGGGTGTTTTGACTTGGGAAATTGAACCCCTCAGGGATTTAGACATTTTAACTTGCTGCAACACTCCGGGATTTAGTGTAGAATAGTGATGTGCGCAAGCTTATTCCCTTTTTGTTTTCCTTGTTTTTTGTCTTCGCCGCTTTAGCGGAGACAACGCATTGTCATACACAGATTGATAATATGCCTTGCCCCGCAGTCTGTTTCAGCAACTGCTGCGGGATATCCTGCGCTAATCCTGATTCGAAGCGGTTTATTGAACCCGCAGATACCGGCAGCCCGGTAGTTTCCTGTTTTGAGACTGTTTTTGTCCACCAGCTTTCGGAAGACGAGATTTTTCACCCTCCCGCTGTTTAACTCCCGCAGTTAAGTTTCCTTAAAATATTCCATTACGGCGCGCCCGGAGGCGCGTCCCCCCGCTCAAAGCTGCATAGCCTCAGGAGGCCGTGTGAAGAAATTACTACCTTTGTTTATTGCAGTGCTGTTCCCCGGCTATGGAATTACGGCCGCACCGGAGCCGGACGGCAAGGCCCTGGCGCTGGCCGGCGTTCTAGCCGAAGTGAAAACCGCAAACCCGTCACTGGCCGCGGCCCGGCGGCAATTAAGCCTACTGGAAGCCGAGGTGGAAATAAACTCGGCCTTTCCGAATCCCTCGGTAGAGATCCAGCAGTCCGCGCCCGGCGATCCGGATTATCACGAGGTAAAGGTAGCGCAGCCGGTGCCGCTTACGCGCCGTGCCGGCACGGCCGCGGGCGCGGCCCAGGCCGCTTATGAAGCCGCGCAGAAGGAGCTGGAAGCCCTTGAGACCATTATCTTCAGCTCGGCCCGCAAAGCCTGGTATGCGTTGCGTATAGCCAAAGAGCGGCGGAATTTCGAGGAAACGAACCTGAAATTCTCGATGGATATCCTCAATAAGATAGAAATGCGCCTCCAGACCGGGGAGGCGGGTAACTCCGACCTGGCCCGGGCCAAGGTGGAAACTTCCCGCAGCAGGTATCATTTGCAGGAAGCGGAAACGACGCTGCGCGCGGCGGCGGGTGAACTTAACGCAATTATGGGCCGCAGGCCGGACGCGCCGCTGGCAGTAGCGGAGAACGGCGGGTTCAGCCTCGCGCCTGTTGCGTCCGTGCTTGAACCGCTGGAGAAATATACGGAACTGGCTCTTGCCAGGCGTGCCGAACTGCGCTCGCTCGCGCTGAACGGCAAAGCCGCAGACCTGAGCGTGACTTTAGAGAAAAGCAAACGCCTGCCGGTACCGGAGCTGGGGCTGACGCGGGTAGAAGAAGGCGGGGCCGGCTTTTTCCGGTTGTTTCTGGGGCTGGAACTTCCGCTCTGGTACAACAATAAAGGCGAAATAAAAAGGGCGCTGGCGCAGAAGTCCGTATTGGGTTACCAGGCCACGCGCCTGGGCCTGGAAATACGCCGGGAAGTGTACATCGCCTGGCTGGAATTGGGACTGGCGCAGAAACGCCTGGCGGCCTCGCGTGAAACTGTTTTCCTCCTGAACGATCTGCGGCGGACGGCGGCGCAGGATTACCTGTCCGGCAAAATAGACCTTACAGCTTTCTATGAAACAAACCGGGTTTTCCTTGAAGAGAATGTGAATTATCTTGACGCATTGAACGGATATTACGAAAAAACCGCGCAGATGAACGCGGCGGTGAACAGCGGGGAGGAAAAATGAAGAACCTGATCCATGTTTTAATACTAATGAGTTTGACAGGGCTGTCCGGGTGCGGTGATAAGGGACCCGCCGCGGCAACTGAGAACGCCCCGGCTGACGCTGCCCAAAAGGCTCCCGGGATCTCAGACCGCATTGAGGTGCCGGCTGAAGCGCAGAAAGAGAGCGGTATAAAAACGGAAGTGCTGAAACGTTCCTCGGTGCCGGAAACCTTTCAGGCCATGGGCCGAGTGATGCAGGACGCGCAGAAGCCTCACCACATAATGGCCGGCGGGGCGGGGAAGCTGGAGACCGTTTCGGGCGTGCTGGGACAGGCGGTAAATCCCGGCGATATTCTGGCCGTTATAAAAACGCCTGCCGGCGCCGCGCTGACCGCGACTACCCCGCACAAGGGCATAGTGACGGCGGTGCACGTCAGCGAAGGCGACCAGGTAAACGAAATGACTTTTCTGTTTACGCTGACGGAGGTGGACCCGCTCTGGGGCGTGCTGGACATTCCCGAGCGCAGCCTGGCGGCAGTAAAGGCAGGGCAGAAAGTGGAGATAAAGACCGCCGCTTACCCGGTTGAGACGTTTAAGGGGACGATAGCCTTTGTGTCGCCTGAGATAGATAATGTAAGCCGCACGGTGAAAGCCCGTGTCGCTATTGATAACCCCGCCAGCCTGCTTAAATTCGGTATGTTCCTGGACGCCACCGTGCGCACCGGCGGTTATTTCCAGGGTATAGCCGTGCCCGCGGGCGCCGTGCAGAACGGCCCTGCCGGGCCGTTCGTGTTCGTTAAGACCGGCAAAACGGAATTCACGCCCAGGAACGTGGAGACCGGGTGGGAAAAGGACGGGCTGCTGGAAATTAAGACCGGGTTGAGGGCGGGGGAAAGTGTGGTTGTAGAGAACGCCTACCTCCTTAAATCCGAGATGATGAAAAGCCAGATGGGCGAGGATTGAACAATATGCTTGATAAGACAATTTCGTTCTCGATACGCCACAAGTGGCTGGTGATCTCTGTCGCCGCCATAATCGCGGCCGGCGGCGTCTTCGCCGTGCGCTCGCTGCCCATGGACGCCTTCCCCGACGTTACCAGCGTACAGGTGGAGGTGGTCACTACCGCGCCCGGCAAATCCCCGCTGGAAATAGAAAAACTGGTGACCTACCAGGTGGAGAATTCGCTGCGCGGCATACCGGGCCTCACCCAGCTGCGCTCCACGTCGCGGTACGGCCTTTCGGTGGTCACAGTGGTATTCAAGGACGGCACCGATCTCTATTTCGCCCGGCAGCAGGTTTCGCAGCGCCTGGGCGAGGTAAGCGGCAGCCTCGGCGAAGGGGCGGAAGTTTCCATGGGGCCGGTGGCTACCGCCATGGGCGAGATCTACCAGTACACCATAGAAACCGGCAGGGAGACCGAGACGCCGGAGCAGCTGGCTGAACTGCGCACGCTCCAGGACTGGGTGGTGACGCCGGTGTTGAAAAGCGTGGAGGGCGTAAGCGAGGTGAACGCCTTCGGCGGCTATATCAAGGAATACCAGATAGTGGCGCTGCCCGACCGCATGACACAGTACGGCGTGGGCCTGCAGGAGCTCTATGGCGCCATCGGCAAGAATAATTCAAACGTGGGCGGCGGTATACTTGAAACGGGCGGAGAACAGTTCTTTATCCGCGGCCTCGGTCTTATAAAAAACGCCGCCGAGCTGGGGGAGATAGTTGTAGCCACACGGGGCGGCGTCCCTGTGCTGGTGCGGGATCTCGCCCGCGTGGAGATCGGCAGCAGCGTGCGGCAGGGCGCTTCTTTCATGGACGGGAAGAAAGAAGTGGTAGGCGGCGTGGTGATGATGCTCAAGGGCGCAAACAGCCAGAAGGTAGTCAGGAGCGTGCAGGAAAAGGCGGCCGAGATCAACAGCTCCGGCCTGCTGCCGGCCGGCTTGAGGCTTAACGCCTTCTACACGCGGGACACCGTGATCAACGCGAGCATCCACACTATCGCCAAGGCCTTAACGGAAGGCTCCGTGATAGTACTGGTGATGCTCTATATCTTCTTGCTAAGTTTCCGGGGTTCTTTCATTACCATCCTCTCGCTGCCGCTGGCGTCCATCCTTACGTTCATCCTGATGCGGCAGTTCGGGCTTACCGGCAACCTGATGTCCCTGGGCGGGCTGGCTGTCTCTATCGGCATGCTGACGGACTCCACTATCATCCAGGTGGAGAACGCCATACATCACCTGACGCCGGGCATCGCGCCCGAAGACAGGGCGGGGGTGGTCAGAAAATCCATACTCGAAGTCATAAAGCCCAGCATCTTCGGCGTTCTTATCATCGCGCTGACCTTCATCCCGATACTGGCGCTGGAGGGCATAGAGGGAAAAATGTTCGGTCCGCTGGCCGTAACGGTGATTATGGCGCTGTTTTCTTCCATGCTGCTCTCCCTTACCGTCATTCCGGCGCTTTGCGTTATAGTACTGGTTCCGGCCGAGGATAAAGAAAGCCCGGTGCTGCGCCTGGTAAAAAATATCTACCTGCCCACACTGGGCTGGAGTATGCGCCATAAAACGCCGGTAATAATAGGCAGCGCCCTGCTGCTGGCGGGCAGCCTGGCGGTGGTCCCGTTCCTGGGCACGGAATTCGTGCCGATCATGGACGAAGGTTCTTTTGATATGGACGCTAGCATTCTGCCCGGCGCTTCGCTTGCGACTTCCGCCGGGCTGGCGAAAAAGATAGAGGAAAAACTTAAAACCTTCCCGGAACTTGCGACGGTAGTCTCCAAAACCGGCTGGACGGGCCGGTCCGTGGAGGCGCGCGGCGTTGAAAAGACCGGGTTTCTCGGCGTACTTAAGCCCAAATCGGAATGGACGACGGTGCGCACGAAGGACGAACTGTTCGAGCGTATGCGCGAAGCGCTCTCGGTTTTCCCAGGGATTGTGGTGGGTTTCAGCCAGCCCATACAATGCCGCATAGACGAAATGGTGGCCGGCACCAAATCGCAGTTGGCGATAAGGCTTTACGGCGACGACCTGGGCATACTTACGCAAAAAGCCGGTGAGATTGCGGCGGTGCTGGGCACTGTAAAAGGCGCGAAGGATGTGGCGATGGAAAAGCAGGGCGGGCAGTCCTATGTGCAGGTGGAAATAAACAGGAGCCTGGTGTCCCGCTACGGCCTTAACGTGGCGGATATAAACGAGGTGATAGAAACGGCCTTGGGCGGAAAGTCGGCCGGCGTGGTGTATGAAGGCGACAAGGCTTTTGACATCACTGTACGCCTGCCTGAAACCGAGAGGAATTCCCTGAAGGCCCTGGGCGGCCTTGTCATTCTCTCACCCTCCGGCGCAAGGCTGCCGCTTTCGGCGCTGGCCGACATCAAGCGGGTGGAGGGACCGGTGCAGATAGGCCGCGAGTCGGGCCGCAGGCGCATACTTGTGGAGGCCAATGTGGGCGGGCGCGACATGGGCGGCTTTGTAGCGGAGGCACAGAAAAAGATACGGGCGAAAGTGTCCCTGCCGGAGGGCTTTTACCTTACCTGGGGCGGCCAGTTCGAGAACCAGCAGCGGGCCATGAAGAAGCTGTCGCTGATAGTTCCCGTGGTCATCCTGATGATCTTCCTGCTACTCGCAATAACGTTCAATTCCCTGAGGCAGGCGCTGCTGGTTCTGCTCAATCTGCCGCTGGCGCTGGTCGGCGGCATACTGGGCTTGTATATCGCCGGGCAGTACCTTTCCGTTCCCGCCGCCGTAGGGTTCATTGCGTTGTTCGGCGTGGCGGTCCTGAACGGCGTGGTGTTGGTCACTTATATAAACCAGCTCCGCCAGCATGGCCATCGTTTACAGGAGGCGATTCCGCTGGGCTGCGAGCGCCGCCTGCGCCCGGTGCTGATGACGGCGGTGATAACCATCGCCAGCCTGGTCCCCATGCTTTTCGCATCGGGGCCCGGCTCAGAGGTGCAGCGGCCACTGGCCGTGGTGGTGATAGGCGGGCTGCTTACTTCCACCGTGCTGACACTGCTGGTGCTGCCGGCGCTGTACGCGTTCTTCTCAAAGGGAGAGAAGCCGGAATAAGCGCTATGCTGACTAAAAAAGACGCGCGGCTGGCGGTTCTGGCGGGAATGTTGATTTTTGTATCCGCCATAGCTGTATTGCTGTCCCGGCAGTTCAACCTGGGGCCCGTGCGGGCGGCGCCGGGTTTCAGGACCTTCGGTCCGGCGGCTGCACCGGTGCGGATATACGGGTACTGAGGGGACTGACCCTTACAGGAAGATTGCGTGCCTTTGCGCGGTAGGTAGCGGTTATCAGGTTTTATTCGCTTGCGGCGCAGTGGACAACGAGTTACCGTGGATGAGGCAATGGTTTTTGCGCTACCAGTTGCCTGATGGCGGCCTAAATTGCGACGAAAAGGCATACACCAAGCCGGTTCCGAAAAGCTCGATAGTTACGACTCTTCCGTGCCTGGAGGCAGTCTTGTTCTGCCGTAACCGGGAACTTACGCGCGAAGAAACAGCGTTTCTTGATAAAGGGGCCGCTTATCTGTTAAGACATAAACTTTTTCGCAAGGCCTCTTCCGGGGAAATAATTGACAAGGATTGGCTTGAAGTCAGATTCCCAAGGTTTTATAAGTATGATTTTTTACGTGGCTTTTATTTTTTGGCGAAATGGCGGCAGCAGTCCGGCTTTATAATACCGGATGAACTGGCCGATGAGGTGGAGGAGCTTGTCTTGCGGCAGATGACCGCGGAGGGGCTTGTTCTCAGGAGATATAATTTGTTTGATAAGCGGAGTTATAATCACGGTGCCGATGGCGTGTGGGCATGGGGAGAGGCGAGCGAATTCAACCTTATGAAGGCTAACAGCTTCGATGGTTGCGTCTGCTACCCACTGACACGGAAATGGGACGAAGTTAAGCCGAAAATGGCCGAGGTAACTGAATCTTATGAAACTATTTACAAAGCGGCCGAATTAACTGCCGTTGCTGGAGAGCGTCTGAAGGTTTATTGTCAAGAGTCCGGCTGGTGCTGGAGCCGGAATAAAATCGGTGCAAGTGGCTGGATTCCGGCAAAGAATTTGAAGGTTGTGCCATAGCCCCCGGGAGTCAGCGGAACGTTCTCTAAGGCCTTGGTGTAAACGTTCATGTTTACCCCAGACCTGATTAACAATGAACTTATCCAAATATACAACATTTGTTGAAAAGCTCTATTTTGATTCAACGCGCCCTTACTCGGGGGAAGAGGAAAAGAATTTGCAGTTGTCCTACAAAACTAAATACCGATTCCGCAAAATTAATTCCGATGCTTTCAAAAAAATGACAGAAACTAAGCTGGAAACCCTAGATGAGTGGTCAACCGCCCAGGTTTGGGCTGAAGTATTTATGCGAACCCTCTATATGGGTTTGGGAAACATGGCCGTGGATCACTTTAAGAGAAAGCAGAAAAATAAAAAGATACCGTTAGTCACCTATTGGCCGCTTCTTCACCCTTGGGTCAATAAAATTGAAAACTGGATTCATGGCGATATGATCGCAAGTTTATATTCTCAGATCTTAGAAGAAGACCCTAGGACAATTTATCCTTATGTGAGATCTTGGTCTTTTTCCGGCGAACCGTGGAAAAAGAGGGTGGGGATGGTAAGTCTGCTCTATTACAAAGCTTGTCGAAAAAAAGTTTTACCCTTTAACAAAATGATTCCGCTGGTGAAGAGGAACCTAAAAGTGGATCATTATTTCGTCCAGAAAGCGGTGGGCCGGACCTTGCGTGAGCTTCATAATGCCTACCCCAAAGAGGCAAAGGCTTTTCTTAATCGGCATATCGCGATTCTTTCCCCTTACGCTTTTACAGCAGCCACGGAAAAAATCCCGATGACGCAGAAGGAGCTTTGGAAAAAACTGAGGAAAGAAGCCGGCCGGCAAAGAAACTTCTTGTTACCTTGGTGACAAAGGCTCGGTAAGATAGTTTCCTTGAATGGTTCCATCCTAAAAATTACTGGTTTTATAATGCGCTTTCAGGGAAAAGAGCAGGGGGAGCTTGTCACTGGTTCCGCTTTGAGTATAAAAGCCGTTCTTCCCCTGCTTCATAGTCCGAAACTTTTTCCAGACGCAGAAGTCAAATTCGTGGAGAAAGTCTCGAAGACACTGGACCCCGGCTTTCGCCGGGGTGACGTCAAAGGCTTCACCAGAATGATGAAAAATGTCCCGACGAGACGTCCGCCTTATGTGAACTTTTGGGTTCTTCAAATCCCCGCATCTTTAATTCAGAAAAATGCTAATATTACCAATGTAAAAGATACCACGAATGCCGCGGTAGCTCAGTGGTAGAGCACTGGTCTGAAAATCCAATCTGACACCCCCTGCCCTGTTGAGCCAATCATAGTCCTCATTGGAGAAACGTGGGAAACCGTCCATCCGCCGATAAGCGGAAATGAGCGGTTTTTAGCCCTCCATGGTCACTTTATGGTCACCTGGATGGACCCTAAGTCGAATAGCGCTCCCCAAGCGGAGGATAGGATTCTCAATCCCAGGCCGGCGCGAGAAGTCAAATAAAAGAGCTCAGGTGCAACAAGGAGCTCAATAGAGAGAGGTTCACTACATCCTTGAGATTTTGGTCGCCGGGAACTGCTATAGGTCAATTCTCACTTCCAGTCCATTCCGGAGACAAGCGAGCTTAAGGAATTCTTGTTGATGGCCCGAAGTTCGTTCTCGTCCAGAATGAAGCGCCGTACATCTGCAACAGCGGTGTTAAAGTCAACACCCTCAAGCTTGGTCAGCATGAAGGCCTTTAAGTTGGCGGTAGTGATGCCCAGCGCCTTCTTCTCGGTTTGGTGGATGGCGTTGTTCAGTAAGTCCAGGTTGGGGGAGACTTTCCGACCCAGATACCAGACCAGGTCGTAGAAGTCACGGCCTTTGGTGTACTTCCTGAAGAAGCAAGCGTGGAGTTTGGTGGCGAACATGGAAGGCAGGTCGAAGTGTTTGACGCTGAAGATGTAGGTCTTGTTCAGGGTGGTTTCGGTCAGCCTCCCGCCATTGGGGGGATTGGTATCTACCTCAAGCTTAATGGATAGCTTCTGCTCCGCAAAAACACCCAGCCCAAGCTCCTTCATGATGCCGGGGAACTTGAGGAAGGCGCTATGCACGGTCTTTTCCACCTTCGGTTTGCAGTCCACCTCCAGGTTATTCAACTTGAAATGCCTGACCAGACCGGCGGTGAGCGTTTTGAAGTCGTAGTCCTTTGCGGCGACAAGCGAGAAATCCAAATCCTCGGAGAAGCGCCTGATATCATACAGAATCCTCAGGGCGGTGCCGCCAGTAAACGCGATATTTTTAAAGGCGTTCTGGTCGGACAGGTTCTTAAGAGCCATGATTTGCAGGAATTCCCTGGTCCGGTTGAGCTGTTCGTCCGGCGGCATGGAACCATTAATTTGTTGTTTCAAGACTTCAATCATGACTTTCGAGCCTCCTTGGCAAAGCGACAGAATTCGTTGATGACATCTGCGAGCTTAGGAACGGCAAACAGGCCGGCATAGGCCTTTAGCTTCTTTAGGTTAAGGGCCTCAAGATTCTGGAACCGGTATGACTGGCCGAATACATCCCGGTCACCTCTTTTAAAGCGGGGGAGATTCAGGTAGATAAAGTCGACAACGGCCTTCTCCGGCTCCGCAAGGAAATAGGTTAGACCCGCCTGGTCCTTAGTGGCCTTGAATCCCCTGAAGGCTTCGCGCTTGATATGCTGGTATTCAAAGGTGCCAAGCGCGGTCTTGAATCTGGCCGGGTTTTTTGTCGTAACTGTGGTAACCGTAGTCACCATTTCGGGGATTAGTCCATGGAGTCCCAAGGCATATTCTAGGCTTACATAGGACGGCGCATACAACTGGCCGGACAGGAACAGCGCACTGAGCTGTACCTTTCGGTCGGCTTCGCTAAGGATATAAAGCCCACGCTTTAGCTGGATAACCAGTCCCTTGTTCCGCCAGACATTGAGCCGGTTATACATGGTCTGGCGCGGCCCGAGTCGTGCGGCATCCCTGCCGGAGAAAACCGGTAGATTCTGGAC
>CAZYFL010000065.1:0-10162 GCA_964646805.1 uncultured Elusimicrobiaceae bacterium
AGCACCTGGTCAATTTAAACAAGCAGAAACTGGTCAAATCTGGCTGGTGCTGAGGGATACGCTTCTTGCCTACCCGCAGGTCGCGGGCGATGCTGTTTACGCCTGCTCCCGTAAGCAGTAGTTCAACAATTTTTCGGTCCATCAGTCTTCTCCTCGTCCGGCTTTTCATTGACACCTCCATGGTATAGAATGGGGGTATCATAACTTTAATCTGCCCGGCCGGCGATAAGCCCGAAACCCGGTTTTTCAACTGGGTCCAGATTGGTGGGATTTGACCCCCCAAAACTGGAGTCGGATTGGTGGGATTTGACCACCAAGGAGGTGGAGTCAATTAGGTGGGATTTACTACCCCAAAACTGGAGTCAAGTAGGTGAGACGTAACATATGAACAAGTTCATACTCAGACCAGCTATTGGCAATTGTAAGATAACTATTGAGCTGGCCCACAACCTCTCGAGAGGCCCGTCCCCTTTTCAGTTCAATAACTACCGTGTTGCCCTTTGAATCCAATGCCAATAAATCAATGATTCCGTGCTCGGTTCTGACTTGCCTGCCAATCAGAAGGATATCATCTCCCAATAGATGCGGATTTGCCTGCAGCCAATCTTCAAGCGCTTTTTCAAGGCCATCTGAACCAAAATGCTTTTTTGATATCGAGTGAAAGATATTGTCCTTCGTTTTGTTAAAAAGTTTCATTGCCATTGGGAGATTCTCCTGTGGAACAAATTTTTGCCACCTTCCTGTAATTGTGCCCTATGGTTTTCTCTCTATAGGTGTGCATAACTCCGATGCAGACGTGCTACTACTATTTAAATTCCAGCCCCTCTTTTACAGTCTTTAGTAAGGCGTTAGCCTGTTGCTTCGCTTCTGCGGGCGGCACGTTCTTTCCATCTCCTAGTTCGACACAGAAGTGAAACTGTATTGGAATTTTCATCTTGTTCCTGATTGCAAGAAGCTTTGGCATAATGTCGCCCAATTCCTGCACTTGTGCCGAGTCCAATTCTGCAGAAGCTATCAACACCTTTGATTCCCCACGTGCATCCACTCCAGGCGCTCCGGCACCACCAACCGCTCCGGCAGCGACTTTAAACTTAACGAACTGTGCCGATGCTAAATCACAGGGCCACTGTTGAGATTCCGGAAGGATTTCAAGGAATCGCGCCTGCAGCGCGCTTGCAATAACATCCTTGCTCGTCTTCCATGGAAGTGTCTTCCCCGCCTTCACAGAAAGGGCCGTTGCAATAGATAACCCGGAAGCGGCCTTTCCCTTCCATGCGTCAGCCAGGTTTTCAGGCATTATCTCTGCTGCCACAATCGGGGCAGGAGGTACGCAAAGCTTTGCGGCAGCGCTCAGAACTCCTATGGGTATTGGCTCCCCCAGAATGCTGGCCGGGCCGGAAAGCAGCCATATATTTCCGCCCTCCACCGCCGCGCTAACGGCTGTATCCACTACCGCTTGGCTGGCCTTTGGGATATGGACCGGTTCCTGGTAACCGCCGCGATCTACCTGCACCACCTTAGCGCCGCCGAAATAGTCAGCAAGGCCCTTTACCGTAATTTCGCCGTTGGACCATAAGGTGGGCAGCTTGCCCGGGACTATGAGTGCAGCCGGCAAATCGCTCAACTCAGCCGCTTCAGGAAGTACAAGTTCCATAGCCGCCTCGTTCAAGGCAGGATCGTCGGGACGAGAGATCCACCATGTCCTTGTTGTTCCGTCCGGGCGGGTGAGCTTCAACACAAAAGTTCCTCTTTCGCATCCCTCCGCAAGTGTGTCGAGAATGGCGCTTGCCTTGAGCATCTTCGGTAAATGCGGCAGTTGGGCAAAGGCCCCGGCCAGGTCCTTTACTCGCCGGGTCTTCTCACCAGAACGCCAAAGGTTATACGGTCCCTCCGGCAGCAAGGCCTCAGCCGTGATGGCAGTATCCTGGACACGGGCCCGCTTGTCCGCTTTGATGATATTGAAATGCGGATCTTCCGTAATAGTGATCTTGAATGCCTGGACTTCGTCCTTTTCAGAAACCGTCACCACGATGCTGTAAGCCTGCTTCACAGCCTCAGGGATTCGTCCTTTAGCTTTGTCGATGTTGATTTGAAGGGTCTGCGCCCTGGCGGGATCTACGTTACCGTCTTTCTGCTGCTTCTTGATTTCCTCGCGGACGATCTCCCAGGCCAGATAATTGCGAACTCTGGCCAGAGCGAGTTCCAAGCCGTCCTTGGAGGGTGCAAGTAGCATGATGGCGTTGCGGTAGACTCGAGGCCGATCCGGTCCGGTCGTCTCATTCAAAAAGCGAACCGCTTCCGGGCTGGGTTTGCCTGACTCAGACGCGGCGTTTGGTGCGAGCACGGCATAATGGAACGTGCCGTCATCCTCAACATCCTTGGGGCGAGACGGCAGGGTGTGAACACGAACCCCTGCCGCGGAGGCATCAGCTGTCAGCCCTTTCACTTTCGTGATCTCGTCAAGAAGCCTTGCCCGCACCACATCCTCGGAAATATTCTTCGCAGCGTTTGCGTGCATCTGTGTCAGGTTCGGTCGGTTGCCCAACCTCCAGGCGCCGGGTAATGCTCCCTCGGATACTACGGCATATTGGTCATCAAGCCAGTAGCTGGTCTGAGCCCATCGTGACAAGCCCTTTTCTAACTCTATCCTGTCCGGGCGGGAAGCTCCCAGCAGCATTATCAAGTCCCGCGTCCGGGCGTTTTGACCCACGGGTTGCGAGTGCAGGAACGTAGCCACAGCGGCCTGTTCAATCTCCCGGAACTTCAAACCAACGGATTCATTCTGTATCCGCTTAGCCTGCGAGAATTCATTGTCCAGAATGCCGGTCCAAGCCTGCTTCTTACCCTCCCATTCCTCGGTATCCGCAACTGCAACCAATTCCCGCATGGATTCCGATAGTTCATCCTTTGTGGGCGCGGACAGGAATATCGCCGGCCCGATCAAAGGGCTCTGATCCCAGTTAGCTGCTTCGCGCAAAGCCAGAGCGAAGGTCCGCAATATACCACGGGTGCGCTGGAATCGTGCAAGTTGCGTCCATTTGGAATAGAGCACCTCTGTGAGATCCGGATGGAATGGAAAGCTTTTCAAAAAGCGCTCTTCTGCCTCCGCGCCCTGCTTGGCGCTCTGCTCATCCACAGCAGCAATTCCCTTGAGGGCCGCAACCACATGCTGGCGAAAGACGTCCCGATCCTTCATCGATTCGGGCGCAAAGAACCGCCGGCGAAGAACCTCGGCGACATCGTCTTTTCCCACTGGTTCAACCGATGCCTCACGTTGCCGTTGGAAAATATCGTATAGATCAGCCTGTATTTCCCGCCCTAATGTGTCGCTCTTGCGCGGATCGGTGGCCAGAAGAGATGCTACAAGACAACAGCGATCCACCTTGACCACTGCCTGAGTCAGATACTGGAAAAAGTTCACGAGCTTACTCCGCCATTCCTTATCCTGGGCAACCTTCTCGCGAGCATACATTAGGACTTCATCAATCAGGATTAAGGTTCCAAGCCCATCCTTGCCGGGAAGTTCAAGAAGCTCAATAAGCAGGTTCTCGGCCGGAGCTGACTCCCGCTCCTCGGCTTTGCCACTGGCATGGAGGATCTTTAAGCCGGCATCCCCGGCTAATTGATAAGCCAACACGCTCCACGGGTGTTTCAGCGTCCGAACCTTACCGTCCGGCCCTCGCACGTCCATGCCTTTCTCAACATCCAGCTTATCGAAACAGATGCCCGTAACGCGACATTTTGGCGGCTTCTGGCCGATATGTTGAACGAACTCCTCCACTGCAGGGAGCTGGGGAAGATTCTCCGGATCGTGGACGATATGGCGCAGGGCGATGAGCGTATGGGTCTTGCCCCCGCCGTAGGTGAGCTCAAGTTGGCGCACAGCCTTGTCATTCTTGCCCGCCAGACGAAGCACCACGTCGCGCACTAGCTGGCGCAGATTGTAGGTGGGGAAGGTAAGAGCGAAGAACTCCTCCGGCTTCTCATATATGGGGCGCTTGCCACGCTGCATCAGGACCTCGTAGAGGTCTGCGGCGAACATATGCATTGGCAGCTCACCCGAACGTAAATCATCGCGGAGCTTTACGACCTCGTGCCAGGGTTTCCAGGGTAGTTTAGGCATTGATTTTCTCCTTACACTGAGCTTGGATCGCGCGCTGGGCGGACAGAATCTCTCTGCGCAGGGTTTCCTCATCAGGCAGATTGGTCAGATAATGCGACGCAAAAACCTTTGCCTGGATTCCGCCCATGGCGTAATGCACAACGGCATCATTCTTGGCGCTGCACAGGATCAATCCGACCGGTTTGTTCTCGCCGGGTTCCATCATATGTTCCCGCGCATAGTTCAAATAGAGGTTCATCTGACCGGCGTCGGCATGGGTGAATTTGCCGATCTTGAGGTCTATCACGACAAGGCACTTGAGCCTGCGATGGTACAGCAGAAGATCTATGCGATACCACTCGTCGCCGATGCGGATGCGTTTTTGTCTCGCCACGAAGGTGAAACCAGCGCCTAACTCCAGGAGAAACCACTCCAGGTGACGGATGATCGCGTCCTCAAGGTCGGTCTCGCTATACTCATCCTTGAGGTTGAGGAACTCCAGAAGATACGGATCGCGGATCTCTTCTTGAAGACTCATCGCATCATCCGGCTTGGCCCGTTGACCACGCGCCAGCATGAGTTCCGGTCTTTGGGAATGGGTGGTGCGCTCGTAGAACTGCGTGCCGATCTGCCGGTCAAGCTGGCGCACTGACCATCCGCCTCGGATGGCTTCCGACTCATAAAAGGCTCGCGCCTGTGGACTCCTCACCGACAGCAGGCAGACATAATGAGACCACGAGAGAGGAAAAGCTTCCGAAAGCAATTTTGCAGACACTGTCTGCAAAATGTTGGATTGTCCAGATGATGTCTGGACAATGCCTCCAGTTGATTCGTCAGACACCATCTGGCATTTTGCCCGCGCCTCCAATTTTGCAGAGGGTGTCTGCAATATCTCCCAGCCGAGGTAAAAAGCCCGCATCTGGTAGATATTCCGCCACGAAAATCCGCGACCATGCTTCTTCGTTAGGTCGTTGCCCAGCTTGACAAGTAGTTCCTTCCCATACTCCGCCCGCACCTTTCCGCCTTGTTCAAATTCCACGATCCGGCGACCGACTTCCCAATAAGTCACCGTGAGGACACTATTGACGGTCCGAACGGCAGTTCGTCTGGCCTGTTCCAGCAGACCCGAAATGTCCATTACCAGACGGTTATAATCAACACCGGCAACCGGCGCTATAGGATGAGAAACTGGATTATTTCTGCGCTCTCTTTTGGTCGTCATTATTTTTTTGTTCCCTCCAGCTCTTCTTTATCAAACATCATCGGCCCCTGCTCTTTCACCGCGCCCTTAGCCTGCACATGATTACTTATAGACTCAAGCAAAGACCGCTCCTCGCTCGCATGGGGTGAGAGTTCAATAAGCGACTGTAGCAGGCGCCTAAAGAGTTCCTGGCGACGTAAACCGTTACTATCCAGATATTCGTCCACTTTATGTAGGTCGCCTGCTTTCCACAGGTGCATCAGGCAATGTACGCGATCAATCAGCGGGATGGGCTTGCCACCCGGAGCCTCGTAGCCGAGGGACTTGCCCGTACGCTGGGCCCAGGTCTTTAGCTTTACCTTGCTGCCGGAGTTCTCCTCAGTTTCCGGATCGGACTCAGCGTCGGCGTCAGCCTCCTCGTTCTCAGAGTCATCCTCGGTCTTCCCCTTTGTGAAACAGATAATATCCCAGGTGTCGGCCAGTTCCTTATCCGAGACGCCGCATGAGATCGCGTAGAGGATACAGGCGCCAGCAGGGGCTTCCTCCATGCCGAAGTCGTGGCGATGGAGCAGGTAATAAGCTGTTGGCTCATCCAGGCGGTCTGTGGCAGCAAGCTCAGCATTGCCGTCTTTTTCGCCGGCAAGTACGCGGCCAACAACGAAGTCCACCACCATGCGGCGGACATGGGTAAGGAACTCACCCACCGACATTGGACCGGGCTCGTTGGCTTTCTTGACGACAGGGTGTTTACTGTAGGCTTCCAGAGCCGGACCCGTGGCCGCCCATACGAAGTCTGGACCACGGATGCCGGCGTCCCAGAACTCGCGCAACATCGTGCGGATATTCTGACGCATATCCTCTAAGACCTGATTGTCCCAGCCAGGGCGCGCCGAATCGGGCCGTTTCTTGCAGACAAGCCAAACTGAAGAAGCGAGGGCAGCCGATCCTTGTGCCCGCATTCGCGCAGCCTGTTCGGTCTGTATGGGCCAACTTCCATCAACGGTGAATCCAGCACGAATGATGGCTGAGACTAACGTTTCCCAGGCATCTGGCTGTTTATTCGCAAAGACGACTACCAATCGACCGTTCGACCGGAGTGCCGTGTTGCAAATTGAAAACACCCTAGCCATCCCGTCTTCGTAAACTGTCTTTGATCGCGATCGGTCATTGCCGTGTCTACTCGCATCATCAACAAGTTCTCCATCGTTCTTTTCGCTACTCCATTTCGGAGACAGAGGTTCTGAAAAAGCCTTGTCGGCTTCAGGAACAATTCCGTGAAGAACGCGACGCAACCAAACATAGAAGAAGTCCATTATTACGGCATATCCTATAGCATCGTAATAGGGAGGATCAGTAATAATGACATCGAGCCCGTCCAATGAGAGAGAGGTTGCGGACTGTTGAAGCGCAGTACCCTTGAAATCAACAATCTGCCAATTGGAGAAAGAGTCAAGCGCTGTGGCAATCCGTTTATAACAGAGTTCGAAACTTCCAGCGGATGCCCCTATTGGATTGCTCTCGGCAAAATCCCACATCAATGGAATTGCAAAACGCGCAAAAGCATCTATGACGGCTTCTGCGTCAACTTTCCAGCGGACGTTACTGCAAAGAAAGGAGATTTGGCGATCGAGAGAAAGAGCGAGCTCCCCGATTAGCGCTTCCACCCATAACGCTGAATAACCTTGGCGTGGTAGCCACTCTTTTAGAGAGCGAATCTGTAAGATAAGTTGTCCCAGAGATAAGAGCTGTCGATGAGTGAAAATTTTCCAAAACTCGTCGATACCATACTGAACACACCAAGTATTCCGCTTAGCATCTTCCAAAATCTTCTCATCGGGCAAACCAAATGGAATATTTGAATACAGGTCACGAAGTTCACCTTGGGACACCACTAATGCAGCCAGTTCCTGCGGTTGCGGCACACGATATTCCTTACCATCTTTTCCCTCGGTGACAACAGCTGTATTGGTTAGATCTAAACGTCCTGCCTTACCCTCCAGCTGAATGTCATCCATCTCCATAATCGCGCTGCAGCATGGACACTTTGCGCCTGATCTCGACATCGTGCCTGCACCGATCCGTTTATCATGTTCCCGACGCTGAGCGGCGTTCCCACCTTTCACTGAAACATTCGAATCAATGCCGAAGACCACGCCGGTCTTCTCCGCGTTAGGCTCCATTGTGAGAAGCACACGCTTCCTGCCGTCCTTCTTCTTGGAGAGCCATCGTGTCTTCAGGAGCGGAACGGTAGCACGGCAATTCTTGCACTTCATAGTCCGCGCCCAAAGATAGGCCACCGTAGGTTTGGTGATCCACCGCGGATTAGTCTTGTCCACCAAATAGTCCTTGCTAAAGCTCTTATTCAGTGCACCGATGTCCGGCGTTCCATCCTTTTTAAACGGCACAAATTGCATTGGCCGCTTCTCAAAAGGTTTGGGGAGAATTCCGTCTTTTTTGTCCTTACTGGTCAATGGTATAGCCTCAAAATCCGCATAGGTCGGGTAGAATTTAACTAGGTCCTTCCGCGCACGGTCGAGCACCCACTGACCCCATGCCCTCAAATGCCAGGCTAGGTCTGCCTTGGGCGCGCGAGTATTATCCTCTCGATGCATGGCCATACCGGGCAGCATTCCCTCTTGGTCCTTCAGTTGCTTCTTTGTTGGCTTGGTGCGGCCTAACAGATGTGGGTGCGCCTTATAGAACGCCTCCATGAATTCTTCGTTATCAAGGATGAAGTCCGGCAAGGGATGGGGTTGACCTGCCAATTTCTGCGGATACTCCAGTGTACACTTGAGGATAAACCACGCCACTGGATTGATGTCCACGGCCGTGGCCTCGCAGCCAAGCCGCATCGCCTCAAGCGGGATTGCCCCGCCACCTGCAAAAGGATCCAGCACCTTGGGTGTCCGACCGCCATAGGCTTTGCGTATTTCTTTTCGGAACCACTCCAACTGCTCCTTGTTACTGGTTTCCCTGCCCCAACGTAGGATTCCACCCTCAGTAAATTCTTTCTCCCGTTCAACGACCTCACCGTTGGGCATCTTCTTGCGCTCTATTTTCTTGACCACCTTGCCGGCGATCTTCTCGCAAAGCTCTCTACGCTTCTCAGGAGTACCCGGGTCCGGCAATAGCGTGGCTATGATTGCTGCCCTACACGCCGCAAGCGGCCGCCGCGCTGGCCAGATATGGAGGGTTGATATATGCCCATGTCGGACATTCTTCTCGTGGACAGAGTCCAAAGAAGTCTGCTTCAGCGGGAAAGCATGTTCAATCAATCGAGAGTTTTCGGTCATTGTTCCATCCTAATCAAAATATTGAGGATATATGTAGTAATATATTAACTTTTTGATATTCACATAATCATTTCAAGAGAGTTTCAATTAATGCAATAGGCTCCTTTAATGTCGGAATCTTTTTAATATCAATCGCGTTAAACAAATCATGGAAAGGGATCTTGTGGGACTTTTTCCATGCCCCCCACCCATCGAGCAGAGCTTTTCTGAACACAAGGAAATCTAAATTATTTTTAAAAGTCGCTTCATATGCTTTAGTGTGGCTTGCATTTACATTCGGATCATCAAAAAGAAGACTTGGCTTGCAATATCTGGTCGCCGATTGGATAGCAACCTCAGTCTTCGGGATGGTCTTAATCGCCTCGCCATAAGTCTGCCGATAGAAATCTAGACTCTCCTGAATTTGCTTTTCCGAAAAACTAGGCAAAACATTTTTCAAGATTCCCGCATCCAACAAAAAGCCTTCTAGCTCATGCTCTGATATAACATGTATTTCCAGGTTTTTAAGTTTGTCAATATCGGTGCCGTGACGCAGATGCTTCGTGATGCCTTTTAGAATTTCTTTTATTCGTTCTGCTGTAGGCATAGCATCGCCATCAACGAGCAAATGGGCCTTGCCATGAACGTTATGGCTAAGCAAGATGTTCATTAGTGCAAAGGCATGGATGTTTTTAAATCCATCGGTGCTGATGAATTTAACTTTCGCCTCCACCTGACCTGTAGTGGCTAGCCTCCTGGCCAATGCGTGGAAGAATTCCTCATCAGCGGCCCCCTCAACAAATACGATAGTCGCGGGATTCAATATATCCTCATAGCGAATTCCCAACTCACCAATCACATCCGGCACGCTAATTGACTCGAAGGTAGTCACTCCTTCCTTGCGTTTAACGAGCCTGACACTATAATCAACCCAGAGCTCGCTGATCATTATTGGCGAATGCGTTGTGAAGATTACTTGATTCCGGCGAGCTATCCCCCGCAGGGCGGCAAACATCTTCCGCTGCAAATCTGGGTGGAGATAAACTTCGGGCTCCTCCACAAGCAATAGAACATTACGTTCAGCTTCTCCTTGTGCATATGTCTGGAGTAACGCCAGAATAGCCATGCTTTGCAGCCCCGTCCCACAAGCCAAGATGTCCACAGCTGGCATCCCCTTCCCAAGGTGTGGATCAATGATGGTTGTTGTATAGTTTAGGGCTTTGCTTAGATCACCTTCAGGATCAATTTCTAATTTAATGTCGTGGTCATTAATCGCTTCCTGAAAATGATCCGAGAGTGTTTTCGAAAGCGTCTTAAGCTGCGCCTTCGTTTGAACTTGAAGCAATTTTAGCAGCTGCGACCGGTTCAAATCCTTTCCCGGAATTTTGCCGATATCTCCTTTCCCATCATCCTTCGCCTCAGCCGTAGACAGGATTTCCGTTATCAGCTCCTTAAGATATGATTTGGCGCCAGCGGTAGTTTCATTTTCCGGATTCCTGATGGCTGGAATAATTAATAGTCGCG
The DNA here is from genome assembly GCA_964646805.1 of uncultured Elusimicrobiaceae bacterium. Lineage (GTDB taxonomy): Bacteria > Elusimicrobiota > Elusimicrobia > Elusimicrobiales > UBA9959 > UBA9959. Next base: position 10,100 of record CAZYFL010000065.1, read on the forward strand.
GAAGCTCGATTTTTATGGTTGCTGGTTTAATCGTTTTGTCCGCTTCATCTTTAATTTCTGTGG
>CAZYFL010000066.1:0-10079 GCA_964646805.1 uncultured Elusimicrobiaceae bacterium
CGTGTTCCTTACGGGGGCGACGGCTTTGGGCAGGGATCTTTCGGCTTGCCTTGCCGCCAGACTGGACGCAGCGCTGGCTATTGACGTAACGGAAATATTTTACGACGCGCGTCCGTTGAAGGTGGTTCGCCCCGTTTACTCCGGCAAACTTCTGGCCGAAGTTGAACTGACGGGCGAAAAGAAAGTCATCTCGCTGCGCCCCAACGTGTTCCCCGTCGCGGAAAAACCCGCCGCGTCTCCGGAGCTGGTCCCCCTCTCCCTGGAAAATATGGCTATACGCGCCGAGGTACGCAAGGCGATTAAGGCCGCGGAAGTTATCATGGATGTAACGGAGGCCGCCATAGTGGTATCCGGCGGCCGCGGGACGGGCGGAGCGGAGGGGTTTAAGGTAATAGGGGAGCTGGCCGGCGCCCTGGGCGCAGCCGTGGGCGCGTCCAGAGTAGCCGTGGACGAAGGCTGGATAGAGTACAGCCATCAGGTCGGCCAGACGGGGAAAGTCGTCTCGCCCGTGCTTTATATCGCATGCGGGATCTCGGGCTCCACCCAGCATTTTGCCGGCATGGGTTCCGCAAAATTCATCATCGCCATAAATACCGATCCCGACGCGCCCATCATGGGAAAAGCCGATTTCGCGATAGTGGGAGACCTCTTTAAGGTAATCCCGATCCTGAAAGAGGAACTGGCCAAAATAGTCGGATAAAATGGACAAAAGAAAAGAATTTGCTTCCATCGCCGCGATGAAGAAAATCATGGCGGATTATTTTTATGAGCTTGACGAAGCAGCCCGTACCGGAAGCCGGAAGATTGCCTGGTGCACCAGCGTCGGCCCCGCCGAGTTACTCCGGGCCATGGGCTTTCTTGTCTACTTTCCGGAAAATCACGGCGCCATGCTGGGCGCGACAAGGATGGCCCAGGACTGCATCCCGCTCGCGAATGCGGCCGGTTATTCTCCGGAAATTTGCTCTTACCTTACAAGCGATGTCGGAGCCTGTATCAAGGGAGAAACGCCGCTTTCCAGGGCATACCCTGGCATAGAAAGGCCGCCCAAACCGGATGTTCTGGTGTTCAATACCAACCAGTGCAGAGATGTGCAGGACTGGTTTGCCTGGTATTCCGGAAAATTCAAGGTTCCCCTGCTCGGAATCTGTACTCCCAGAGGGGTAAACGAAGTCACCAGCGCCCACACGGACAGCGTGGCCGCGCAGTTGGTCTCATTGGTTCCAAAACTTGAGGAGATATCGGGGAATAAATTCAACATAGATAAACTTAAAGAAATTGTAAGTCTTTCCCTGGAATGTAGCCGATTCTGGCGCAAGGTATTAGAGACCGCCGGCAACATTCCCTCTCCCCTCACATTCTTTGACGCAACCATCCATATGGGTCCGGCGGTGGTTTTGAGGGGAACAAAGGCGGCCGTGGATTACTATGAAGCGCTTCTCTCAGAGCTCCGGGAGAGAATCAGGCTGGGCGTTTGGGCAGTTGACGGCGAAAGACACAGGCTTTACTGGGAAGGAATGCCCATCTGGGGAAAACTGCGGGATCTTTCCGGGTTTTTCTCGGATCTGAAAACCTGTGTGCTGGCGTCCACCTATTGCAATTCCTGGATATTTGACGATTTCAATCCCGCTGACCCCTTCAAAAGCATGGCCGAAGCATATACACGGCTCTTCATTGTCCGCTCAGAGGAAAAGAAGGAGGAATACATTAAGGATATGGTTAAGAAGTTTGGCATTGACGGCATACTGTTCCATGATTCAAGAACCTGCCCCAACAATACAAACAGCAGATACGGGATGCCGGAGAGGCTGCAAAAAACTCTCGGCATAGGCGCTGTCACTATTTTCGGGGATCTTAACGATCTTCGCTGCTACTCGGAAGAACAATCAAAAACAAAGATAGAAGCCTTCATTGAGCAATTAGAGGCATGATGTTCCTGGGAATTGACATAGGCGCCTCGGCTACGAAGGCGGTTCTTCTCAACCGGGACAGGAAGGCGCTGGCTTCCTACACGAGAAATTCAGGGGTGGACTTCGCATTGGCTGCCGGGGACGCGCGCGCGAAGTGTCTGGCCGCCGCCGGCGCCGGGGATACGGTCGGTTTCACCGTGGCCACCGGCTACGGCAGAAGAAATGTGGCCTTCGCCGATGATACCAAAACCGAGATTTCCTGCCACGCCAAAGGCGGCTGCTTCCATTATCCCCACGCCTGCACAATCGTAGATATCGGAGGCCAGGACAACAAGGTTATCAAGGTTGACGACGCGGGCAGACCTGTCTCATTTAAGATGAACCGCAAATGCGCCGCCGGCACCGGCGCGTTCCTGGAAGAAATTGCGCCCAGACTCTCACTCTCGCTTGAGGAGCTGGAAGGCATGGCCCGCAAGGCGCAATCAGAAATAGAACTGGGATCATTCTGCGCGGTCTTCACCAAAACTGAAATTCTGGCCAAAATCGCCCAGGGAGCCAGGCTGGAAGACATAGTAAAGGGCGTATTCGGCTCAATCGTAAAGAGAGTTGTGGAAATGGACCCGCTGGAAGGCGCGGTAGTTATGACGGGCGGCGTGATAGCGCACAATCCTTACCTGGGAGAAATGCTTGAAAAGAAACTGGGCAGACCCTTGTTCATCCCCCCGGCCCCCCAGTTCGCCGGGGCGCTGGGCGCGGCGCTTTTTGCTCTTGAAAAATCCGGCTCAACATAGCCTAAAGCATTGGAAATATTTTTATGGTTCCTGAAAATCTGGAGATAGCTGTGGCATTACCACTGGATTTTCTTTTCAAGCCCAGGTCCGTCGCCGTTATCGGCGCTTCAACCAGGCAGCTCACCATCGGCCACCAAATCCTCCGAAATCTTTCAGATTCAGGATATAAAGGGGCGGTCTATCCTGTCCATCCCGCTGAAGACACAATTATGGGGTTGAAAGCCTACAAGTCTATACTGGATGTCCCTGACGGCGTGGATGTGGCGCACATCGTTGTGAAGAATATGCTTGTTCCCGCGGCGCTTGAAGAGTGCGGCAGGAAACTGGTCAGGGCGGCGATAATAAACACGGCGGGATTCAGCGAAGCGGGGGCGGAAGGAATAGCGCTGGAAAAGAAGATCGTGGCGATAGCCGCGAAAGCAAAGATGAGAATCTTCGGCCCTAACTGCCAGGGGATAATTAACTCTGACCCTGAGGTAAAAGCTTATTGTAATTTCACTTTCACCAAAATGATGCGGGGCGCAATATCCGTTGCGGCGCAGAGCGGCGGAGTAGGTGAGGTGATAATTCAGAGGCTTTCTTCGCTCGGCGAAGGTTTCAGGATGTATGCCTCAAACGGAAACGCAGCGGACATAAGCATTCCTGAAATAATCAACTACTGGGCGGATGACGGGGAAACAAAAGTAATAATAGTTCACCTGGAAAGCCTTGCCGATCCGAAAAAATTTATGGAAATAGCCTCAAGGGTCAGCCGGAAAAAGCCTGTGCTGGCCATTAAAACCGGGAGGACGGCCGCGGGCGCGCGCGCGGTTGTCTCCCACACGGGCCGGCTTATGGGAAGCGAGATCCCCATAGAACTCATACTGGAGAAATGCGGGGTCGTCAGCTTCAATGACCAGGATGAATTGTGCCAGGCGGCAATCGCGTTCGCCAGGCAACCACTTCCAAAAGGCAAAAGGGTTTCCATTGTCACCAACACGGGCGGGCATGGGGTCATTGCCGCCGACAGCTGCGTTGGGGCCGGGCTTCTGGTTCCCCCGTTGCCGGCTAATACCCGCGAGGCGCTTAAAAACGGCCTTTTCCCGGAAGCCGCGACGGGAAACCCCGTGGATGTTTTGGCCACGGCAAGGCCCGAACATTACAGATGCGCCCTCAGGGAATTAATGGAGGACGGCGGCACAGATTCGGTTCTTGTTAATTTTATCACTCCTTTTTTTGTTGACTGCGAGGGGGTGGCCCGGGAAATAGTCAAGGCCTGCGCGGGGAAGGAAAAGACGGTAGCCGCCGTAATAATGACGGACAAGGCGCAGCAGGCCGAAACCCTGCAAATCATAAAAGAGAGCGGCATTCCCGTCTACGACTTCCCGGAAACAGCCGCAAAAGTATTGGGGGCGATGTCTAAAATGTCGGAGTACCGCAACAGGGACAAGGAAGCTTTTGAGCCGTTTGAAGATGTGGACAAGAACGCCGCCCGCGCGGTGGTAAATGCCGCTCTTAAGGAAAAGAGAACCTTCCTGGGCGCCTGGGAGTGCGCAGGAATTCTGGATTCCTACGGCATACCGCGCGCGCCGGAGGAAAATTGCAGGGATCTGGAAGAATGTCTTTCCGCCGCCGGGAAGATCGGATTTCCTGTGGCGCTCAAAACCGATTCCGTTTCTATAATTCACAAAACCGAGGCCGGTGGAGTAATTTTAAACATACGGAACGAAAGGGAGCTCGCAGCGGAGTTTAACAGACTCAAGTCCCTCATCCCTCAGCCCTCATCCTTCATCCTGCAGAAGCAACTGGCGGCCGGGATAGAAATAATCGCGGGCGCGCATGCCGTAACCGGTGTGGGCCATGTTGTCATGTTCGGGCTGGGAGGCGTCTTTGTAGAGGTACTGAAAGATGTTGCGTTCCAGTTCGCGCCCTTAAGCAGACAGGCGGCGCAAAGAATGATAGCGTCAATAAAGGCTCATGCTATTCTTGAAGGGTTCAGGGGTAAAGAGGGCGCGGATACGGAAAAACTAACGGAAATACTCATCAGGCTGTCACAACTGGTAACCGACATCCCGGAGATAATTGAGTTGGATTTAAATCCCATATTCGCGTACCCTGACCCGTCCAAAACGGCAACGGTGGACGCGAGGATTAAAATCTCAGGATGATTTTTTGCCTCAAAACCCGTAACTACTCTGGTTTACTGTTTATCGCGTATTTAGTAGACTAGACTTGACGATTGGAGGTAAACCAGAATGCTTGAAAAACCTTTTGCAATACACAATAACACTGTCAAAAATACTCCGCGCGCGTTCAAACGCTATCTTTACTCCCGCATAGACTGGAAATCCGACGCCATATGCGTAACAGGGGCCCGAGGCGTGGGCAAGACTACCCTGCTCCTACAGTATTATCACGAACATTACGGCGATGTTGAAAAATGCCTGTATATCTCGGCTGATAATATGGAGGCGACGGCGGCAGGACTATTCAACATGACCTCCGAATATTTTGCCTTTGGCGGGAAAGCGCTTATCATTGATGAGATACACAAATACCCGAACTGGCAGGTTGAGCTTAAAAATATCGTGGACACCTTCAGAGGGAAAAAACTGCTTGTATCCGGCAGCTCTTCATTGAATCTGAAAAAGGGCAAAGCCGACCTTTCGCGGCGCTTTGCTTATTACGACCTAAAAGGCCTTTCTTTCCGGGAATACCTAGAGCTGAAAGAAGGCAAAGTGTTCCCCGCGCTCAAATTGGACGACATTTTACACGGGCATGTTAAGCACGCCCAAAAAATATCCGGACAGATAACCGTCCTGAAAGATTTCAGGCATTACCTGAGCGGCGGCTATTACCCGTTCTTTACTGAAAGCGAGGCCGCCTATCCGCAGAAGGTCCTGAATATAATTGAAAAGACGCTTTACGAGGATGTGGCGATAATCGGCAATGTAAAGCCTGTGAATATCGCGGCGATAAAAAAAATCCTGCGGCTGATAGCCGGAGCAGCCGCTTTTGCGCCGAATATAGACAAACTGAGCAGGGAGCTGGGCATCTCCAAAGAGTATATCTACCATTATCTTGAATATCTTGAGCAGGCAGGAATCATCAGCGCGCTTTACTGCGAAGGAAAGGGCTATAAACTGCTGAGAAAGCCCGCAAGGCTCTTTCTTGAGAATACCAATCTGCTTGCTGCAATCAACGGCTCGTTAAAGCTGGATGACGAACAAGGAGCGGTGCGGGAAACGTTTTTCATGAATCAAGTCTCGGGTTCTGAACGCATAACAGCCGCCGAAAAAGGCGATTTTACGGTGAACAACAATCTTATCTTTGAGGTTGGCGGAAAGAGCAAAACAACGAAACAGATACGAAACATAAAAAACGCTTATCTGGCTTTGGATAAAATAGAAATAGGCGCAGGCAATAAAATACCGCTTTATCTTTTTGGCTTCCTCTACTAACCTGGTTCTATGTAGTATAATTTAGCGTTATTGCGCGGTTAGCTCAGCGGTAGAGCGCCTCTCTTACACAGAGGATGCCACAGGTTCAAATCCTGTACCGCGCAATTTTTCTTTGCATTCGCGGTAAGCAAGCCATAATTATGGCTTGCGGCAGGATTTGAAGGGCGGACCTGCGAGGCCAGCAGGCCGTAGCAGGGAGCCGGGGTCGCGGGTCCGGTTGAGCGACGGCGAAACCGGAACCTGTGACCAAATCCTGTACCGCGCAATTTTTCTTTGCATTCGCGGTAAGCAAGCCATAATTATGGCTTGCGGCAGGATTTGAAGGGCGGACCTGCGAGGCCAGCAGGCCGTAGCAGGGAGCCGGGGTCGCGGGTCCGGTTGAGCGACGGCGAAACCGGAACCTGTGACCAAATCCTGTACCGCGCACCAATTTATCTGCGCCGGCGCCTTCACACACGGTGGACTTCCATTAAATGACAACCTACGAGAACAAACGCGACGACCTTCCGCAAATCTCCAGGCTCACTCCCGAAGAAACGGAACTTAAATGGTACAACGAAGTCTACCAGGGCGACAGCATGAAGCAATTGACCCTGCGCGCCGTAATCATGGGCGGTTTCCTCGGCGGCTTCATGTCGCTGTCAAACCTCTACATAGGCCTTAAAACCGGCTGGGGCCTGGGCGTAGCCATAACCGCCTGCATACTCTCCTACACTATCTGGAAAACTCTCCGCGCGCTGCTGCCGTTCATGTTCAAAAGCGACATGACCATACTTGAGAACAACTGCATGCAGTCCACCGCCTCGGCGGCCGGCTACTCCACCGGCGGCACCATGGTGTCGGCAATTTCCGCATACCTTATCATAACCGGCCACCATATGTCGTGGACCGTGCTTAGCCTGTGGACCATCTTCCTTGCAGCCCTCGGCGTGTTTATCGCCATCCCCATGAAGCGTCAGATGATAAACATAGAGCAGCTTAAATTCCCCAGCGGCATAGCCGCCGCCGAAACCCTCAAGAGCCTGCACTCCAGGGGCGCCGAAGCCGCCGACAAAGCGCGGGCGCTCGGCTTAGCCGGGGCTTTCGGAGGGGCCATTGCGTACCTGCGTGACAAAGGCATAATGGGCTTCCAGCTCCCCGGTATGATCCCCTTTAAGGGCGCCATCAATGGCCAACCGCTGGAGAAATGGACTTTCTCTTTTGAAATGAGCGCGTTGATGATAGCCGCGGGCGGCATAATAGGCTGGAAGATCTCCTGGTCGCTGTTGCTGGGCGCCATTATTAACTACGGTGTGCTGGCCCCCTGGGTTGCGGGCATGGGCGCCATAGACATGGAAAAACTTGGCTACCGCGCCATAGTGCAGTGGAGCACCTGGGGCGGCGCGTCCCTGATGGTAACTTCCGGCCTGTTCATGTTCGCCCTGCAATGGAAAACCGTAATGCGGGCTTTCAGCGGCATCGCAGGGATCTTCCAGAGCCGCAAGGACGGCGATGAGCAGGACCCGCTGGCAAAAATTGAAGTCCCCGGCTCCTGGTTCCTTGCAGGCACGGCCTTTTCCGGCCTTGGCTGTATATTGGTTCTCCACCATGCGTTTCAGACCAGTTGGTGGATGGGCATTATAGCGGTTGGCCTTACCTTCTTCCTGGCCATGGTGGCGGCGCGCGCTACAGGGGAATCGGACATCACGCCCATCGGCGCCATGGGCAAGATCACCCAGCTCACCTTCGGGATACTCGCGCCTTCAAACATGGTCACCAACCTTATGACCGCCTCGGTAACCGCGGGCGCGGCCGGCTCCACTGCGGATCTGCTGGTGGACCTGAAGAGCGGTTACTTGCTTGGCGCCAACCCGCGTCGGCAGTTCCTGGCCCAGTTTTTCGGAATTTTCGCCGGAACGCTGGTGGTGGTGCCGGCTTTTTATATACTGGTGCCAGACGCTTCGGCGCTGGGTTCGGATCAGTGGCCCGCCCCCTCCGCGCAGGTCTGGGCGGCCGTAGCGAAACTCCTGTCGAACGGTGTGCATTCCCTGCACCCCGCCGCCCGCATGGGCATGCTTGCGGGCGGTATAGCGGGCATTATAATCCCCATATTGGAACTGGCATTCCCCAGACACCGCAAGTATATCCCTTCGGCCATGGGAATCGGTCTTGCCATGGTTATCCCGTTCTGGAATTCACTCTCAATGTTCCTGGGCGGCTTGACAGCCCTTATCCTTGAAAAGAAGGCGCCCAAAACGGCCGGGAAATATATTATCCCTGTGAGCTCCGGCATAATAGCCGGTGAATCGCTGATGGGCGTGGCTATAGCGCTTTCGGATGCCAGGGGGATGTTCTCGGCGTTCCTCGCCCCGATAAAGCCCTATCTGACTCCGAATAATTGACGCAGCATCTAAACTCAGGAATATACTACATCTGCGCTGAGCGAGGTTATAGGTAGACACAAGGCGCTGCTGCTGGCTGAGCGCCTGCGTCCGATAAACCCCGAAAGGGGGTTTTTCAGCAGACTGCTAACACCATGGAAAAAGAGAACGAAGACCATCTTCTTACCGATCAGGATATTTACCTCTTTAACGAAGGCAATCATTTCAGGCTTTACGAAAAATTCGGCGCCCATCCCGCCGTCATAGACGGGGTTGAAGGAACCAGCTTCGCCGTCTGGGCTCCGAACGCCGGGAAAGTTTATGTGATGGGGGATTTCAACGGCTGGGACAAGGGTCGCGACGCTTTAAGGGAGCGCGGCCGTTCCGGCATCTGGGAAGGCTTTATTCCCGGCGTCAGGCAGGGGCAGAATTACAAATATTTTATAGTTTCGCGTCACAAAAATTTCAGCGCGGAAAAAGCCGATCCGCTGGCTTTCGCAACCGAGATCCCGCCTAAAACCGCTTCCGTGGTGGGCTCGCTGGCCTATAACTGGGGCGACGATGAGTGGATGAAGTCCCGCGGCGCCCGCACCGGCCTTAAAAGCCCGGTTTCAATCTACGAAGTGCACCTGGGCTCCTGGAGGCGCGTCCCCGAAGAGGACAACCGCCCGCTGACCTACAGGGAAATGGCCGGGCAGTTGCCTAAGTATGTTAAAGAGCTGGGCTTTTCCCATGTTGAACTGCTGCCGGTTATGGAGCACCCTTTTTACGGCTCCTGGGGCTACCAGACCACAGGCTACTTCGCCCCTACCAGCCGCTACGGCGGTCCGGCTGACTTCATGCACCTGGTGGACCGCCTGCACCAGGAAGGCATAGGCGTGATACTGGACTGGGTCCCGGCGCATTTCCCTGCGGACGCGCACGGCCTGGCCTATTTTGACGGCACACACCTCTACGAGCACGCCGACCCCAGGCAGGGCTTCCACCCGGACTGGAAGAGTTCCATCTTTAATTTTGGCCGCAACGAAGTCAAAAGCTTCCTCCTGAGCAGCGCGCTATTCTGGCTGGACAAGTACCACGCCGACGGCCTGCGCGTGGACGCGGTGGCCTCCATGCTTTACCTTGACTACTCGCGCAAGCCCGGCGAATGGGTGCCCAACAAACACGGCGGCAACGAGAACCTGGAAGCGGTAGCCTTCCTGAAGCAGTTCAACCAGGTGGTTTACGGTAACTATCCCGGTACGCAGACTTACGCCGAGGAATCCACGTCCTGGCCGATGGTATCCCGGCCCACCTATATAGGGGGCCTCGGCTTCGGGCTTAAGTGGGATATGGGCTGGATGCACGACACGCTGCATTATTTCTCTAGGGACCCTGTGTACCGCAAGTACCACCACAATGCCCTCACCTTCCGCATGCTCTACGCCTTCGGCGAGAACTTCGTGCTGTCGTTTTCGCACGACGAGGTGGCGCACGGCAAGGGCTCCATGTTCGCCAGAATGGCCGGAGATTCCTGGCAGAAGTTCGCTAACCTCAGGCTGCTCTACGGCAGCATGTACGCCCAGCCCGGACAGAAACTCA
>CAZYFL010000067.1:0-10054 GCA_964646805.1 uncultured Elusimicrobiaceae bacterium
CTTGAAGTAAATCGCAAATAGCGGTTACGACTCACTACCCCAAAAGCTCACGTAAGGCGGAACTCTCGTCGGGACATTTTTCATCGTTCTGGTGAAGCCTTTGACGTCACCCCGGCGAAAGCCGGGGTACAGTGTCGTCGAGATTTATGGATTCCGGCTTTCGCCGGAATGGCGACTTGGGCTTATGTGAGTTTTTGGGATTAAAGTGCGGGATATCCCGACTTTTTTTGTTATTCCTTCGTGTCTTCGCGCCTTTGTGCGATCGCATTCTTCTTTAGCGCTATTTTTATTTTTTCCGCTGCTTTGGCCGGGGTGAATCCGCCGGTTTCTATTGTGATGTCCGCGCGGCGGTAAAATCTGAGACGCGCCGCGTAAAGTTTTTTGGCGCGAGGGGCGGCTTTCTCCCACGGCCCGGCCAGTAGCGGCCTCGCAGGGCGCGCCGCCTTGAGCCTTCCCTTGAGTTTCGGCCAGGGGCAATAAAGGAAAACGGTGATGCCGGTTTTTTTTAACAGGCTTTCCCACCTGCGGGACGGATAAATCCCGCCGCCCAGCGCGATAACCCGCCCGCCGCGAGAGGCCAGTTTTTTTACCAGGGCCGTCTCGAGCCGCCTGAAGCCGCCCAGACCTTTTGTTTTTATCAGCGCGCATGCGGCCGCGCCGGCTTCTTTCTCCAGCAGGATGTCGCTGTCGCAAAAGGGCCTCCCCAGGACGCGCGCGAGCGCCTTGCCGGCCAGGGTTTTGCCGGCGCACATGAAGCCCGTAAGATAAATGTTCATCAGAGCCGGGCCAGTATTTTCCCTGTTTTTTTGCGCCATTCGTCCACCCGCTTATCTATCTCCGGAAAAGAATCCCCGCCGAATTTTTCCAGCAGGGCCCCTGCCAGTTCCAATGCGGCCGCGTGTTCTCCTACCACGGCCGCCGCGAATACCGCTGTGGTATCCGAGGTTTTGGAAAACGAAATTTTTTTGCGGAAAGTTTTAAGGTCGGTGGAGGCTGTGCCGCCGGGGAGTCCCGGCACCGGCTTTACCGCGCAGCGCAGGATAAGCGCGCGGCCGTTGGTCATGCCGCCGTCAAGTCCGCCGGAAAGCCCCGGGTTTTTTGAGGCCTCAATGCCGCCGCCGGCGGCCAGGCTGAAGCCGCCGCCTAATTCAAAGCCTTTCACGCCGTTTATCCCCATAAGCGCCGCGCCAAGGCGGGCTCCGAGGCGCCGGTCCCATTGTGAGTAGCCGCCGAGGCCGGCAGGGAGGTTTTCCACGGTAACTTCAAAAACCCCGCCCAGCGTGTCTCCGGCCCTGCGCGCCCGCAGCAGCCCGGCTACGGCCGTTTGCGCGGTTATGGCGCGAATGTTTCCAAGGCTGACAACCCTTGAATTTATGTTTATATCCAGCAGCTCGTGCAGACGCAGGGCGAAAGAGCCCAGCGCGGTGCGCATGGCGGTTTCACGCGCGCTGGCCCGCTCGCGTATAAGGGAGGCATTCAGCAGCCCGTATTTGAGCATGCCCGGCAAATCCGCGTGGCCCGGCCGCGGCAGGCTCAACGGGGCTGGCAGGTCCCTGCCCATGTTGCGGATAAGCAGGCTTATGGGCGCGCCGGTGGTGACATTGCCGCTGAGGCCTGAAATGATTTCAAAATCGTCGGTTTCGCGGGCCTGGCGGGCGCTGCGCCCGGGGGCCTGCCGGCGGCGGCGGAGCTGGGCCGCTATATAATCCGGCGTAATTTCTATACCGGCCGGAAAACCTTCAAGTATGCCTGACAGATATTTGCCGTGCGATTCGCCGGCCGTCATGTAACGCAGCATTTACTCTCCCTGTTTAATTTTTTCACGGAGAAGCCTTATGGCTCCCCTGGTAAATTCTACAATATCGCCGCCGGGCAGGCCCGTCCAGAATTTAAGTGAAAGGGCCGCCTGCCTGACTAGGACTTCCAGGCCGTCTATGGCTGAGGCGCCTGCTGCCGCTGCGATCCTGATTAATTCCGTGCCGCCCGGGGTATAGGCCAGGTCCAGCCACACTTCGCCCTGTTTCGGGTTTACCGGAGGCATACCCGGCGCGTACATTCCCAGCGGGGTGGCGTTCACAAAAATTTCCGCGGGGCCGGCGGGCTCGGAGAAGGCCGCCGTTGAAAAAAGGGTTTTAGGGAAAACCTCCGCCAGGTTCCCTGCGGTTTTCATCGCCGTTCCGCCGTTCCTGGCGCAAAAAGTTACGGAAGCCGCGCCCGCGCGGCCCAGCGCCCAGCCCGCAGCCCCGGCTGAGCCGCCGGAGCCGAAGATGACGGAGTTTTTCCCTGCCGTACTTATACCGTTCTCTTCCAGGGAGCGAAGCACGGCGGCCGCGTCGGTATTAAGCCCCTCAAGGCCCATTTTGCCGAAGCGCACGGCGTTGACCGCCTTTATGTCGCGCGAAGCCGGGTCCATGAGGTTAAGCATTTTGAAAACCGCCCGTTTGTGCGGGATGGTGACGTTGAAGCCGCCCCAGCCTTCAGCTTTTACGGCCTGTATGACGGCAGCCAATTCCCCCGCGCCGCATTCGCGGAGTTCGTATTGTATTTTTGTTCCTGAAATGCGCGAAAAGATGTGGAAGATATCTGGTGAGAGGGACTTGGAAAGCGGAAGTCCCAGCAGACCGGCTTTAATTGTTTTCTCATGCCTCATTCCTCCTCCCTCCCCGGGTTATGGCGCGAAAAGTTTCTATGGTTATTGTCTGCCTGCCGTCCACGCCGGCGGCGCCGGGGGAAACACTGGCCTCTATAAGCAGGCCGTCGGCGCCGGCGTGCAGCGCCTTGAGGGCCAGTTTTCTGGCTATTTCCCGGTTCCTGGAGGTGTGGCTGGGGTCGGCCAGCATCGGGAGGCCCGTAAGTTTTTTAGCCTCGCGCATAAGCCGGAAATCCAGACCGGGGTTATCTGAAGAAAAAACGGAGTCGCCGCGCTCGCAGAGAATGAGTTTTTTTGCGCCATGCTTAAGCAGGTATTCGGCCGAAAGCAGCCATTCCCGCAGGGTCGCGCGCATTCCCCGCTTCAGCAGCGTCGCGCAGCCGCCGCGGCCGGCTTCTTTAAGGAGATCGTAATTGCGCATGTTGCGCGCGCCTATCTGCAGTATATCGCAGACGGCTGAGAGGCGTTCCACCTGGCGGGTATCCGTGGCCTCGGTGACCAGCGGCAGGCCGGTTATTTTCCTGGCTTTGGCGATAATTTTCAGGCCGGCCCAGCCTATGCCCTGGAAGGCGTAAGGCGAGGAGCGCGGCTTAAAGAGGGCGGCGCGCAGCGCGTGCGCCCCGGCAGCTTTGAGGGCCAGGGCGGAAGCCAGGTATGATTTCTCGTCCTCCACAGCGCATGGCCCAGTTATAAAAACAGGCCCGCGGCTGAAGTCCAGCGGCGTTGAGAAAGATTTCTTTATTCCGGCGCAAGCCAACGGGCAAAGTTCGGAGTTGGAAAGGAGTACCCCCGTCACGCCGGGCAGGTTCTCTATGCGCGGCACGGCATCCGCCTCCGGATTTGTAATGGCTAAGGCCAGTCCTGAAGAGGTTCGGCGCGGCTGGCAATCCGGCAGCAGACGCGACAGGGCATTCAGGAGATCCCTGCGGTTTGCGGAGCTGATATTTTTTTGCAGACTTATTATCATTTCCTGCCCTGTAGCTTTTTAGATTGTCTTATTATTTCGGTAAAAACAGCGCTGGTGGACGGCGCGTAAATTTTCCCTCCGGCAGTTGCGGCGTTAGCCAGCACCTGACTCTCCCTCGCGCGGCTGGTACTTTTCCCCTTCAACCTTTTAAGCGGAACGGCCAGCGCAAAGCGGCGCGCCAGCAGGGCGGCTATGCGCCGGTCCAGGCTGTCAATTTTCAAACGCGCAGCGGAGAGTTTGTCCGTCATCTTATAGAGTTCTATTTGTCATGCGCAGGACTCTATTCTATTAAAATACGGCCAAAAGTAAAATTGCTAGAATGATGTTCATGGCTGAAGCCCTGGAACTTAAGGATATAGCTAACAAGCTTGGCGAGCTGGAGGCGGCCCTGGCCGGTTTGGCCAGGCTTTACGGACTTGATGCCAGACGCGCCACACTGCGCGAGAAGGAAGCCGTTTCCGGCTCGGGTGATTTCTGGGACGACGCGCAGAAGGCGCAGGCCCACCTGAAGGACCTGAACGACCTGAAAAAGGGAATAGCCCTTCTGGATGCCGTCAAACGTGAAATAGAGGATTTTAAGGTTCACTTTGAACTGGCGCGGGATGCCGGCGATGCCGGCGAGTTGCCGGTTATAATGGAGGGCCTGCGCGCGGTGGAGAAAAAACTTTCGGCGCTGGATTTTGAGCTGAAGCTGTCCGGCCCAATGGACATGCTGGACGCTATTATAAGCCTGCACGCCGGAGCCGGCGGCACCGAGGCCTGCGACTGGGCCTGGATGCTGCTGAGGATGTACACCCGCTGGGCGCAAAGCAAGGGGTTTGATTTCGCCATAACCGATATGCTCGCGGGGGAAGGGGCAGGGGTGCGGGGCGTGACCGCCCTGGTGAAAGGAAAGTACGCCTATGGCTACCTTAAAAGCGAGATAGGTGTGCACCGCCTGGTGCGCATCTCTCCTTTTGACGCCAATAAGCGGCGGCACACCTCGTTCGCGTCCTTAGACGTGCTGGCCGACATTGAAGAGGAGATAGAGATTAAAGTGGAGGACAGGGATATAAAACTGGACACCTTCCGTTCCAGCGGCGCAGGCGGCCAGAACGTAAACAAGGTGGAAACCGCAGTGCGCCTTACGCATATCCCGTCGGGCATAGTGGTGGCCTGCCAGATAGAGCGCAGCCAGCACCAGAACCGCGAAACGGCAATGAAGATGCTGAAGGCCAGGCTTTATGAAGTGGAGATGGACAAGAAGCGTTCCGAAATGGAGCGCCACTACGATGCCAAGGGAGACATCGGCTGGGGCCATCAGATCCGCTCCTATGTTTTCATGCCATATCAGTTGGTGAAGGACATGCGCACGGACCACGAAACCTCGCAGATAGAGTCCGTTATGGATGGGGATTTAGACCCATTCATGCACTCCTACCTCGCTTGGGCCGCCAATAATAAAAAGAAGCGAAATTCCCCGGGTCTAGTGTAGTGAATCAGTCATATCTTGATATGATGACACCCATCTAAACGAGAAACAGCGCATAGAAAATCTTAGTTATGAAAACCAGGAGACAGATAATTAAAATAGACGAGGACAAATGCGATGGGTGCGGGAATTGCGTAACCGGCTGCCATGAGGGCGCGCTACAGATAATAGATGGTAAAGCCCGCCTCATAAGCGACCTGCTCTGCGACGGCCTCGGCGCCTGCATAGGCGAATGCCCGCAGGGGGCCATAAAAATAGAAGAGCGCGAAGCCGTTCCATACGACGAAGTGAAAGTGGAGGAGGAAAAACATATGTCTCACGATAAAGAACACAAACACGGCGGACACGAACCCTGCGGCTGTCCCGGCGGCCGGATGATGGACCTGCGCAGCGGCGGCAGCGAAGAGGGGGTCGACGGCCCCGCCGCTAAATCCCAGCTTCGCCAGTGGCCTATTCAGCTGCACCTGGCCTCCCCGCTGGCTCCGTATTTCCAGAAGGCCGATGTGGTGGTGGCAGCGGATTGCACCGCCTTCGCCTACGGCAATTTCCACAACGACTTCATGAAAGGCAAGGCCATAGTAATAGCCTGCCCCAAACTAGATGACGGACAGGAGATTTATGTTGAGAAAGTGCGGGCACTGATAGAAGATGCAAAGGTGAACACGCTCACTGTGGTAACAATGGAAGTCCCCTGCTGCGGCGGGTTGCTGGCCATGGTAAAACAGGCCGCCGCCTCCTCCAGCCGCAAAGTGCCGGTAAAGCATGTGGTAATCGGCATACAGGGCGGTATAAAGAGCGAAGACTGGGCATAAAGAAGGGATGAAATATGAGGCATTATGAAAAAAACATTGTTACTGCTGATCGTAGCCGGCGGCTATTGGCTGCTCCTGGCCAGGCCGGGCCTGTATTACGATAAAAGTCTGGAATATAGGAACTTCACGCTGAGGGCGCGCGGAGCCCTTCCCGAAAGGGCGGATGTCGTGCTGGATAAGGTTTACGACAAAATCTCAACGTCGGAACTGTTTGCCCCCGACAAAAAATTTTACATCTATCTGCCCGGAGGACGGAACGAATTCCTTTTCTTCACCCCCTTGCTGAATGGAACTTATGCCCGTGTAAATCCCTTCAACGGATCTGTTTTTATCGCTGCTGCCGACTTCGGGGCGGACCGGGCGCGCACAGCTCCTGGGGCCGCTGAATACAGGGCGCTGAGCACGGAGCTGGCGGGGGCGGCCGCCCGTGAAATGGCAAGGCGCGCTGTTAAGCCGTTCACGTACCTGATCATGAGCGATTGGAAATTGAGAGGCTACTCTGAGCTCCTCTCGGGGGGGGCCGGGACATACATGCCCGCCGATATCTGCAAGGGGGAAAACCCCGCTATGCTGGATTACAAATACGGCCTGGCAGTGGAGTATGCGCTGAGGGTAGAGGGTATATCCTTTAATGAGCTGTTAAACAAGGATTACAGCTACGAAAAAGTGGCAGAGGGGCTGAAAAAAATGACCTGCGGCGGCTAAGGCTCTGTGACAGAATAATAGAAACATTTGGCTAACAGTCTGCTGAAAAACCCCCTTTCGGGGTCTTTTGGCCGCTTTTGGCCTGCGCCTTCGCGGCATTTCGCTAATGTGCGCGTAGTACATGTCTACAATCAGACTGAGATTCCGCCATGGACGGAGTTTTGCGCGGTCACCGGCGGCGCGCCTCTACCGAACGGTTCTTGAAATTCATGGTCTTCAGCAGTTTCCAGGAAAGACGCAGCATCTCCCAAAAATCCATATTGCGCGAAACCCGGGCCGCTGCGAAGGTGTTGTAATAAAAGATCAGCTGGAACAGCGGGTTCTCAGGCAATTTGATCAGTTTTTTGATCAGCGGCATGAGGCGGGGGAAGCGGACGGCGACATGCGAAAGTTTGTAAAGATTGAACAACTCCCGCCTGTCCGGCAGCTTCACGCCGTCCTCTTTGCCCACCGCCGCGCCGTCGAAAAGATCGTTCTGGCGCATGAAATCCCACAGGCCGGTCCCTACGAGCGGCTTGTATATTGAGGGCATTATCGTGTCGCTTCCGATGGCGGAGAGGAACTCCAGGGTTTTCACCGCCTCTTCCAGGGTTTCGGTAGGCAGGCCCAGCATCACGTAGGAACTGAACGGGATCCCGTGCTTTTTAAGAAGGGCGGCGTTCCCTGTAATGACACTGTCAGACATGTTCCGGTGAAGTATCCCGTTGCGTATCCGCTCGCTCCCGCTTTCCACGCCTATGGCCAGGTAACTGCAGCCGGCCTCCTTCAGCGCGGCTATCTTCTCCCCGTCAAGTTCATTGAACCTGGCGTTGCTGAAGAAAGGCAGGCCCACCCTCTCCCTGTAAAGGGCCAGCAGTTCCAGGAACTGCGGGTGCAGGGTGAACGAGTCGGCGTTGAAAGAGACGCTTTTCAGCGGGTACAGCGAACGAACACGCTCTATCTCCCGCACGATATTCCCCGGCGAACGGAACCGCACGAACTTTCCCAGGCCGCCGTACATTTCCCGGAAAGAGTGATTGAAACAGAAGGAGCAGGAATAAGGGCAGCCGCGCTGGACTAGGAAACGCTTATTCGAAAGGTCCCTCAGCAGGGGGTATTGTCCGAAGTAGATATCCCGATCGTAGAACGGCATCGAGTCCAGGTCTTCGATCAGCGGGCGCAGCCCGTTCCGGCGGATAGCGCCGTCGGGACCCTTGACCCAGAGGTTCAGTATGCCGCCGATATCCTCTTTTTTATCCAGGGCTCCGCACAGTTCCGCGAACGCTTCCTCGCCTTCGCCGCGGCATATGACGTCCACCCCCTCGGTCCGGATGAACTCAGGGAAACAGGTGGGGTGGGCGCCGCCGAAGACGGACAGGACGCCGGAAGTCTTCTTCAAGGTACTGGACAACTCCAGGGCCTGCTCATAATTATACGAGGTCACGGAAAAAGCGAGAACGTCCGGCGCGGCCCTTTTTATCTCGCGGACGATGTTCCAGTCGCCCGTTTCGCTGAGCACCAGCAGGGAAACGTCATGCCCTTTTGATTTAAGGAACGCCGAAAGCGCCTCTATACCCTGGTATTCGAACAGGACGTCCTGGATGAAAAGCACTTTAGCCATATATTAATCCGAAAGGATCAGGGATCAAGACTCAAGGATAAAGATAAAAACACATAACTACGCAGGTAGCCAGAATTCAGGAGTCAGAATTCAGAATAGCCCGCGAAGCGGAGTTTATCCGCCTTTCCGCGCTTCTTAAACCCTTCCGCAATGTTCGCGGCAATGGAGACGGCAGCGCGCCGACATCCTCATTCTGACTCCTGAATTCTGACTTCTGGCTACCTGAGCAGTTACAAAAACACAGAAAGATACGGATGTTCCCCGCCGGCCCTGATCCCTGGTCCTTTACCCTTGACCCTATGCTCCCAGTCTCAGGCGGCGGAAGAGGAAATTCTTGAAATTTATCCAGATCCTGCGGGCGCCCAGCATCCCGTGCCGGCGTAGAAGGTTAAGGTAGTAGACCGGCCTGAAATAGAACCGCTGGGACAGCAGGTCGAACTGCTCCAGGATGTACTTCCCGTCGAATTGGGAGCCGGTGAACCGGTGCTCCGCGAAATCATGCCGGTAATGCTCCCAGTCGGCGCCTGATTCCTGGTCGTAAAGTTCCGACCCGGGATACGGCGTGAAGATGCCCACCCCGATCACGTCCGGCTCCAGTTCGCGCGCCAGATCGAGAGACATCTTCTCGCTTTTGGGACTGGAGCCGGGCAGCCCTATGACGAAATACATACCCGTGAAGAAACCGTGCCTTTTAGCCGTGGCGACGGCTTTCCTCACCTGGTTCAGCTGTATGCCCTTTTTTATGAATTTCAGCACTTCCTGGTCGCCGCTCTCTACGCCGAACCAGAGCGAGTAAAAACCGGCTTTCCTGAGCAGAGCGGCCAATTCATCGTCGAAATTGTTGACGCGGATGCCGTTCGGAAGCGAAAAGTGCGCCTTCCAGCGCCGCGCTATTATTTCATTACAGATCTCGCGGGCCCGCTTCAGATCGTAGGTGAAATTGTCGTCTATGATGTGTATCTCGCGGTAACCCTTTTCCTCTATAAGTACCCGCATTTCCGCGATCACATTCCCGGCGCTGCGCAGCCTTTCCCTGGAGCCGAAAACGGATTTGGAACAGAACACGCACTGGTAGGGGCAGCCGCGGGAGGTGAGAATGGAGGTTATCGGCCTGGCTTTATATTCTATGACATGGCTGTTGTAGATTCCGATGGGGAAGGCGTCACGGTCGGGGAAAGCCAGTTCGTCTATGTTAGCCGCCAGGCAGCGGGGCGCGGTCGAGACGAGCGCCGTATTCTCCCTGAAAACCAGCCCCGGAACCCCGCGCAGATCGCCGCCCGCGCCCAGGGCGCCGCACAGTTCGGTTATGGTCGCCTCTCCCTCTCCGACGACCCCGATATCGATGGAGCGCTGCTCTCTCAGCGTGCGTTCGGGCAGCGCGGACACGTGCGGTCCGCCCAGCACGGTCGTGATCCCCGGGAAATCCCGCTTGACAAGATCCAGCAAAGCGACCGCTTCACGGATCTGGCAGGTGTTGGACGTCACCCCGAAAAGACGGGGGGAGAACTCGCGCACCCGCGCAATGACTTCGGGGTCGTCCAGCTTCTCGGCCCGCACGTCCAGGACGGAGACTTCGTGCCCCGCGTTCTTGAGCGCGCTGCAAAGGTACGCCAGGCCGAGCGGGATATACTGCAGGTCCGCCCGCCGCTCCTTCATCAACGGCGTCGCAAGCATTATCTTCATAGATTGTAACTACTCAGGTAGCCAGAAGTCAGAATTCAGGAGCCAGAATGAGACCGCCGGCAACGAGAAAGTTTCCGCCATTCTGAATTCTGACTCCTGAATTCTGACTACCTCAGGTAGCCAGAAGTCAGAATTCAGGAGCCAGAATGAGACCGCCGGCAACGAG
>CAZYFL010000068.1:0-9974 GCA_964646805.1 uncultured Elusimicrobiaceae bacterium
ATAGCGCATTATTTTTTTTTCGGCCTTTTTCGTATCTTTCGGGTTCGCCATCAATGTCTTCACGATATTGTCCTTAAGCGCATCAAGCTCCACGGTACCGGCTATAGAAGCGAACGCATCCGGTGCGGGCGCAGCCGTCACGGTATCGCCGGCAAATATCCCGAGGGAATCAAGTGCGCCAGCGGAGGGATCGCTTGTCATCGCGTCCCTGAAATCGGCAGGGCGGCCCTGGGTGGCGCGGTGTTTTACGGAAAAATATCCTATAGACAGCAACAACCCCGTTGCCGCCAGATACGTTCCTGTTTTCATAATAGCTCCCTCGCCGTCCTATTACACAGAGGATAAAGTTGAAGCCATGTCCAGAGTATATCAGACATGACTTGCCATGTCAAGGGGCGGGCGGGGTCGGTCGCGCGTGGGCCTTGACAAGTCCAATTTCCTCTGTTATACTCCAATGTGTAGTCTTGCTCTCTTCGTGTGTTTAGCCGGTTGGTGTGGCGCGGGCGTTGCGGTTGCGGTGTGGTCTGGCCCGGTCTGCTAGGTGAAGAGCCCCTGTTCATCGGGGGCTCTCGCTTTTATATAGCCCTAAGGCATCCGGGGGTTATCTTCGTCGCCGTTTATGTGCGAGAGGGCGGAACTCTCGCCTTCCGCTGCGCGTATCTCATTTAATATTGTCTGCCAGGAAGGTTTCCGGCCCATGGTCACGCTGGTCAGGAAAGCCACGTCCACGTTGGCGCCCACGGCGAAATCCGCGCCTATGCCGGTGGTTATTATATCCAGATTCTTCGTCCCCCTGGGGTCGGAACTGGAGCGTTTCAATTTGAAGTAGGCGCTGTTGTAGTAGGCGTAGGTAGAGCAACCCTGAAACACGAATATCTGGTACTTGTTTTGCGGCAATGCCAGAGGGCTTCCGGCATCCCCGACCAGGCGGGCGGGGTTCAGGTGACCGCCCAGGCCTGAATGGCCGTCGTAAAAGAAGATGTCGGCCGTTTTCATGCCGCGCACGGCTTCCCGCGCGAAATCCGCGCGCTTCGGGTCCATCAGCAACATTTCTATCTCCGTGAGTTTGGCGCCGGAACGGAAGGAGAGATATTTGCGGCGGGGCTCATCCACCGTGGCCTTGAAACCGGCCGCCTTAAGTCCGGTGAAAGCATCCCGGAAGGTCTTCCCGCCGAGGTCCCCGTTCTGAAAATTCTCGTCCACGCCCACCAGATACATCACCTGCAGAACATCGCCGTTGCCGTTCTCTCCGTAAAGCCTGGCATACTCGGGGTAGGTGCTGCGCGTCATATTCATGGGCTTAAGGTCGGTCTGCACCGCCACCAGATCGCCATCGCTTATGGGGCAACCTTCCTGGTAAGGGTTCCAGAAATACCAGAAATCGCCTTCGCTGTTGTAGTGGCTGTTGGTGCAGAGGTTTTTGCGCGAGCCGGAGGAGGGGAAGCCCTTTTTGTAGATGGTCACCGGGTCACTGGGCAACACGAAATCTATGCGCGTAGCGCCGCCGCCGCGGAACAACTTGCTGGAGAATACCACTATATCGTCGTAGGAGTAGGATATTTTCGCATAGGGCCCGTTGGGAACCTTTTCGGCGTTGAGGAGGGTGACCTTATAGTCGCCTGAGGGGATGCCGGGGGCGTTTACGAAGCCGGGGTGCGTGGTGAAGGCCCCGTACATATGTTGCAACTGCAGGTCTATCAGTTCGGAAATCTTATATTTCTGGTAGGAATCGGAAAGAATCTGCGAGACAGGGCCGGTGTAGCCGGTCGGGACTCTGTAATACAGGTAAGTTGCGAACTGCATACGGGCCTGACGCGAGTCGGCGCCGTACCAGCGGAAGTCTCCCTTATCCGCGGTTGAGAATATTTCTGAAAGTTCCGGGGTTATTGTCAGGGGTTGGGCGGCAACAGGGGCTTTAAGGAAGGCGGCGTTAACTGCCAGATCGTTGAAGTTGGCGGCATAAACTCCGCCGGTCAGCCCAAGTATTGCGACCGCGACAAATGTTCTTCTCATATTTATCCCTGATTCAACGGCTTTACAGCCAGCCTCCGGGCCATAGTTACATTATCCCGTATCTGGCCGGCAGCCGCATGGGTACAAAGTCTGTCCACGGCATGGAAAAATACCTCATGATTTTCAGGCCTTTTGGTCCCTACTCCGCCAACACGGCGGAAATTTTGCCGGATGCCTGGAAAAAGTGTAGTATACAGGTAATCCCGAATTTCACCGGAGTTCAAATGCCTTCTACAAAAAAGCGGCCTTACAAAATTTCTCTCATATCCACGCACGGCACCGGCAAGACCACGCTGTGCTACGAGGTGGCCGCGGAGCTTAAAAAGAGAGGGCTCAAAGTAAAAGTTTTTTCCGAGATAGCGGCTTCCGCCTTTGAGCAGGGGATCCCTATAAACGAAACCACCACCCTGCCGGCGCAGCTCTACATAATGATGCAGCATATCACCGAGGAACTGCGCGCCGTGATACGCAACTACCAGGTGGTAGTGTGCGACCGCAGCGTGTTTGACAACCTGGCCTACATGGAGCGCCGCTGCGGAGAAAACCGGTTCATACGCGATTTCCTGCAGGGTTACTCCGTAGAATTTCCGTACGACGTCATCTATAAGCTGCCGCTGGTGGGCGAGCTTACGGACGACGGCATACGCGACGCCCGGAGCGTGGAATTCCAGATTGATATCTACAACCGCCTCAATGCCCTGCTGGCCGACCTCAAAATAGAGCACCGCACACTCCCCGCGCCCACCACCGAATTACGCAAAGAATGGGCGGACCTGATAGTGCGCGAAACACTGGAAGCCCTGGGCCGCCCGGCCCCCGCCTTCAAAGAAAAAACAACGGTCTAACACAGATCAGGCAATGTTGATGACTAAATCCAGGGGGTGAATGCCAAGCTATGAAAAACACTATCCTTGTAGTCGGTTCCGTTGCGCTTGATTCCGTTAAGACCATACACGGCAGCACAAAGCGCGCCCTGGGCGGGTCGGCCGTGCATTTCTCGCTTTCAGCCGCCCAGTTCTCCCCGGTGAAGGTTGTGGGCGTGGTGGGTGAGGATTTTCCCGTCCCTTTCCTCCGGTTTTTAAGGCGCCGCAACATCTGCCTTGAGGGCATGCAGGTGCTGCCGGGTAAGACCTTCCACTGGCGAGGCAGGTATGACAGGGATTTTAAGAACGCCATAACCATAGCCACCGAGCTTAACGTCTTCCAGTATTTTCATCCCAGGCTCAACGACACGCACAGCGAATGTGGAGTGCTGTTCCTGGCCAACATTGACCCTGACCTGCAGCGCGGCGTGCTGGAGCAGATGCCGAAAGCCAGGCTTGTTGCCTGCGACACGATGAATTACTGGATAACCCTGAAAAAAAAATCGCTCGTGAAACTGCTGAAAAAAGTCGATCTGCTTTTTGTGAACGAGGAGGAAGCGCGCCAGATTACGGGTGAATACAACCTTATTAAATCCGCCAGGAGGATAATGAACATGGGCCCGCGCGGCATAGTGGTAAAGCGCGGCGACAGCGGCGCCATGCTGTTTTACGGCGGCGAGGTTTTTTCCATCCCGGCACATCCTATTGAGAAGGTGGTGGACCCTACCGGCGCGGGAGATACTTTTGCCGGCGGCTTCATGGGTTATCTGGCCGCCGCGCCGGATTGGGATAACTTTAACGTTTTACGGCGGGCCATGTCCTACGGCACGGTGATGTCTTCTTTCAGCGTGGAGGACTTCAGCGTGAAGCGCGTGGGCCGGCTTTCCAGGGGCGAGATTTGCGCGCGCTACAATAAGTATGTAAAGGCGCTGGCCATAAGATAACGCGGGGGGCTTATGAAGAAGAAAACCGGCGATTATAATCCGGACGCGGAGTTGGCGAAAGGCGCGGAATTAACAGCGTCCTCCTACGACAAAACGCAGGGCGTTTTGGTAGAGGCCGGCAGGGTTACGGTGGGCGGAAAGCCCGGCGTGGCCGCCATTACCGGGGTCGCCACGGGCAGGGACGGGGCCGGGATAGACGGTACTATAAATTTCTGGCTTTCCATCTTCCGTTTCAAGCGGCCCGATGGAACCGTAAACCATGTGGCGGGCTGGAACATAATGCTGGCGCTTAAGGCCGGGCAGACGGCGCTGGACACAGCCAATGGTTTCGCCGCCTATATCAACGCGGGGGCCAGGCCATATAAGGCCAAAGCTTCCGGCACAAAAATATCCGCGAAGATAGCGATAACCTACGCTGAAAAATAGCAACTACCCGGGGAAACAGAATTCAGGAGTCAGAATTCAGAATAGTCTGCGAACAGACCTCCAACTCTACAAGGATAAAACAATGCCTGAAAAAACGGTTGACAATAAGGTTATTTACTCAATGGTAAATGTCAGCAAGATTTATGACAAAAAAGCCGTCCTGAAAGATATTTACCTCTCCTATTATTACGGCGCCAAGATAGGTGTGCTGGGCCTCAACGGCTCCGGCAAAAGTTCGCTGCTTCGCATCATGGCCGGTCTGGATGACGATTTCCGCGGCGAAACCGCGCTTTCCCCTGGCCACACCGTGGGGATGCTTGAACAGGAGCCCAGGCTTGACGAGAACAAGACCGTGCGCCAGGCGGCCGAAGAAGGCCTGCCCGAAGCTCTGGCCGCGCTGAAGGAATATAACGACATAAGCGACAAACTGGCCGAGCCGATGGACGACGCGAAGATGAACGCGCTGATAGAGCGGCAGTCCAAAGCGCAGGAAAAGATAGACGCCCTGAACGCCTGGGATATAGACTCCCGCCTGGAACTGGCCATGGACGCGCTGGGCTGCCCGCCGCCCGATACACTGATCCGGAATATTTCCGGCGGGGAGAAGCGCCGCGTGGCGCTGTGCCGCCTGTTGCTACAGGAGCCTGACATCCTGTTGCTGGACGAGCCCACCAACCACCTGGATGCCGAGGCCGTGGCCTGGCTGGAGCATCATCTTAAGGAATACAAAGGCACCATTATAGCCGTTACGCATGACCGTTATTTCCTGGACAATGTGGCCGGCTGGATCCTGGAGCTGGATCGCGGACAGGGCATACCGTGGAAGGGCAATTATTCGTCGTGGCTGGAGCAGAAGGGAAACCGTCTGCGCATTGAAGAAAAAGCCGAAAGCGACCGCCAAAAAACGCTGAAGCGCGAACTGGAGTGGATACGCATGTCGCCCAAGGCCCGCCAGGCCAAATCCAGGGCCCGTATAACCGCCTACGAGACCCTGCTGGGCCAGGGCGGGGAGAAGCTGGCGGGCGACCTGCAGATATTCATCCCTCCCGGTCCGCGCCTGGGCAACCTTGTTATAGAGGCCAGGAACGTTACCAAGGCCTACGGCGACAAGGTACTGATGGAAAACATGAATTTTTCCCTGCCGCCCGGCGGCATAGTTGGGATTATCGGCCCCAACGGCGCCGGCAAGACCACGCTGTTCAGGATGATAACCGGCGAGGAAAAGCCCGATTCCGGCGAGTTCCGCGTGGGCGACAGCGTGAAGCTGTCCTACTCCGATCAGAACCGCTCCACGCTGGACCCGGCTAAGAACGTGTGGGAAGTGATTTCCGGCGGGATGGATATAGTGAAATTGGGGAGGATGGAAGTGAATTCCCGCGCCTACGTGGCGCGCTTCAATTTTAGCGGGCAGGATCAGCAGAAAAAGGTGGCGAACCTATCGGGCGGAGAGCGCAACCGCGTACACCTGTCGGTGATGCTAAAGGAAGGCGGCAACGTTCTTCTGCTGGACGAGCCCACCAACGACCTGGATGTGAATACGATGCGCGCCCTTGAGGAGGCGCTGGAAAACTTCGGCGGCTGCGCCGTAATAATCAGCCATGACCGCTGGTTCCTGGACCGCATAGCCACGCACATAATGGCTTTTGAGGGTGACAGCAAGGTTGCCTGGTTTGAGGGCAACTTCTCCGAATACGAGGCGGACAGGCGCGCCCGTCTCGGCGCCGCCGCGGATACGCCGCACCGGATAAAATACAAGAAACTGACGCGCCCGTAGGGCGCGTAGGTCGTAAATATTCGGTGAACCCATTGTCCCATTCTGTCATTCCGGCGATCTGTTGGCCGGAATCCAATCAAGATTTATGGATTCCCGCTTACAAATTGCGGGAATGACGGATGGGTTCACCGAATATTTACCGCAGGTCACAAGACAAGTATTGAATTATGAAGCTTTTTCCTGAAGGAAAATCCAGAGCGCTTTCCGGCCTTGCGCTGGCCGTTGCGGTTGTCTGCGGCTTTATGACGCTTAAGGCCGTGCGTGATCTTTTTACATTGCTGGACGTTTTTTCCAGCACGGCTTTTTACCTGGCGCTGGCGCTGGACCGGGGTACGCTGAAAACAGAGTTTACAAAGTAAAGTTGCGGGAAAAATTCAAAACATATCCAGTCTCTTCAGTTAACTTCGGGAGCCAGTGTCTTGAGCAGTTCGAAGACAGGGAAGGCCCTGGCCACACGGACTTCTTCGGCAGGGACTCCCATGGCGGCCCTGGTAAACAGGGAGGTGATAGACGAAAGCTTGGTCACATCCTCGCCGCGGCAGCCGGTTGAGGAACATACATTGGACACGCGGCAGCCGTCTTTGTAGACATAGTCGGTTTCGCCGCGCACCAGTATGCCTTCCACCACTCCGGTTTTGGCGTTGAACACTGCGCTTCCGGAATTGCCGCCGTAGGTGTCCAGGTTGGCCACGTAGTAGCCTTCGGGCGAGGCGTCGCGCACCGTGGAGCCGCCCGCTATCTTGGTAGGCAGGCCGGCGGGATGGCCTATGACAAACAACTCGTCTCCGTTCTTGAGGGTGTCCTGGGTGTTATACTGGAGCGCAGCGTGATCGGCAACGTTACGGTCTAGGCGGATCAGCGCCCAGTCGGCGCCGGATCCTGCCTCCTCGCGGCCGATCAGCTCGGAGCAACCGTAAACTTCACCGGCAGGGACGGTGTCGGGCATTACGCCGGCTGTCTTTACCGCGAAGCCGAAAACGAATTTGATGGTTCTGCAGGCATCCATACTTTCAACGCAGTGTCCTGCGGTCATGATTATGTCCGGGGCAACCAGCGAGCCGGAGCAGAAAGCGCCGGTAACCTGTTCGTAGAAGGGCTCTTCCTTGCAGAGGTTGTAGCCCTGCGCGTAGGACTTCGTGGTCAGCTTGGCCTTGTCGCCGGTTATTACCACATTGTAGCCCTGGAACAGGCCCACGGTAGAATCGGCCAGTTTCAGCAGGCGATCGTTTGAAACCTGATATATGTCCAGGCGGTCGTCGTCCCCGTAAATTACTTTATCCGATTTGTCTGCGGCGAAAGCCCCCGCGACAAAAGTTGCCAATACCGCTGAAACTATGACGGCTTTTTTCATGATCAGCCTCCTGTTTTTGATTGACTACAGTCAATTCTTATTAATTTAGCGGTCCGTGTCAAGCAATTTTTACCCAAAAGACTTGGATCTTTTGGTTCCTCAGGGCCCTTGCCACCCCCCGCCTCGACACTGTATACTATTTCAACACAGATTGATGCTGGAGGGGGGTGTGGCATAGCCTTGAGCGGCGCAAAGGCGCAGGCCAAAAGCGGCAATTGCAGCCGAAATTGCTTATGTCGGACGGGCTAGGGAGATCGCATGTTCTGGAAGAGACTATCGCAAGCTGAAATCAGGCGGAAAATCATGGCTGCGCTAAAGGAAAACGCCAGCTACCGAAGAGACCATATCCTCGGGTTTCCGGGCTCGTTGTTGGACCGCAGGGTGTTTCATGATGCTCCGTTTCTTGAGAGTTCGCCGTTCTTATCCTGTTTTCAGGAAAACCCCAATCACATTGGCTGCCATAGCATGGCCCAGTCCGAAAGCGCGTTCGGCGGAACACAGAGTCTTGAGATGGATCTTTTACAGATTTGCGCGGAAGAGATTCTCGGCGCAAGCGCCGACAGTTGGGATGGCTATGTCGCCTCCGGTGGAACGGAAGCAAATATCCAGGCCCTTTGGATTAACAGGAATTATTATCTCGAAAAACCGAAAACCAAAAGCAATGAGATCGCGGTATTACATTCCGAAGACACGCACTATTCAGTGTCCAAGGGGTGCGATTTGCTCGGGCTCCGCAATATCCCTCTCAAAGTCGATGAGACCTCAAGACAGATCTTATGCCAGGAAATTATTTCGGAGGTGCAAAAGGCTCAAAACGAAGGGACGAAATTTTTTATTGTTGTCCTCAATATGGGGACTACGATGTTCGGGTCTGTCGACAAGATTGCACCTCTGATTCAGATTCTGGATCAGATGCAGGCAAACTATCGGATTCATGTGGATGCCGCTTTCGGTGGCTTCATTTACACGTTCATGAACCCTGACAACGAGCTTTCATTCAAAAACGGGAAGATCGTTTCGTTCGCGCTCGATGCGCACAAGATGCTCCAGGCCCCTTATGGAACGGGGATTTTCCTCGTGAGAAAGGGGAATATGGAGCATGTGTGTACCGAAACGGCGACTTATGTCCGTGGAAACGACTACACGCTTTGCGGAAGCCGTTCAGGAGCAAACGCTGTAGCCGCCTGGATGATTCTGAGGAGTTACGGCTCAGAAGGCGGAAAACGATTCCTGAAGAGAATTATCAGATTTACTGACCATCTCTGCCAGGGCCTCGATGATCTCGGAGTCAGCTACTTTCGGGATCCTTTCATGAATATCGTCACTCTTCGGGCTGAAGCTATACCCAAGTCCCTGGCTAGGCGGTTCTGGCTGGTTCCTGACAACCATGAGCATCCTACGAGGTGGAAGATCGTGGTCATGGATCATTTCACCAGGCAGATCCTCGATAAATTTCTGGAAGAGCTGCGAACAACGACAGGCGTGGGTTTCGGTGAAAGCAGTCTGGGAGTCAAGAAAGGTAAGAATCGCATAGCCAAATCATGCCATATTTTTTAACCCACAAATAGGCCCCCGCTTCTCCTATGAAATCACCTGTTATACTGCCATAATTTACCCACTTAGGGAAGAAGAAGACCCAAAAATGTTAACATAATACACAGATTGGGTCGGCTAAAAAACTTAAAAAGCCGGAAAACAACCCGACACGCCCTTGTCGGGTTGATGAGGTAGACTATTATATAAGGAATAACTTAAATCACGGAGGTTTTATTTATGGTAAACGAAGAAAAGACCAGGGCGCTGGAAGCGGCGCTTGCGCAGATTGAGAAGAGCTATGGAAAAGAAGCCATCATGAAGCTGGGCGAGCGTTCGGCCCGCATGAAGATAGAGGTTATCCCCACCGGCGCGCTGTCGCTGGATCTGGCGCTGGGAGTGGGCGGCCTGCCCCGCGGCCGCGTCATAGAAATTTACGGACCGGAAGCCTCCGGCAAAACCACCCTGACCCTGCATGTCATAGCGGAAGCCCAGAAGAGGGGTGGCATGGCGGCTTTCATAGACGCCGAACACGCCCTGGACCCCGTATACGCCCAGAAATTGGGAGTGGACGTGGACAATCTGCTTATTTCCCAGCCCGACAGCGGCGAGCAGGCCCTTGAAATAACCGAGAAGCTGGTGCGCTCCGGAGCGGTGGACATCGTTGTGATAGATTCTGTGGCCGCGCTGGTGCCCAGAGCTGAAATTGAAGGCGAAATGGGCGACATGCATATGGGCCTGCAGGCCAGACTGATGAGCCAGGCGCTCAGGAAACTCACCTCCATAATAGCCTCCAGCAAGACCTCAGTGATGTTCATTAACCAGCTCCGCCACAAGATAGGCGTGATGTTCGGCAACCCGGAAACCACTCCCGGCGGACTTGCGCTGAAGTTTTATTCCTCCGTGCGCCTGGATATAAGGAAAATAGAAACCATTAAGCAGGGCGACGTGGTGACCGGCGCGCGCATCCGCGTGAAAGTGGTAAAGAACAAAGTGGCGCCCCCTTACCGCCAGGCCGAGTTCGAAATGGTAAACGGCGAAGGCATCTCCACCGAGGGCTGCCTGCTGGA
>CAZYFL010000069.1:0-9911 GCA_964646805.1 uncultured Elusimicrobiaceae bacterium
CCACCAAGTCCTCAAATCTTGTCGCTGGCATCTTCATTCTGACTCCTGAATTCTGTCTACCTGAGTAGTTACCATTAATTTCAGATCTCCTGACATAGCCTCGTAAGAATTTGTCCCATTTTTTGCCTCATGACGACTGGTAAAGGCAATTCTGGTTGTGTGTTTGTAGGGGTCATCCCGCAATTTATCGTTGGAGGCGGCCGGGAGACCGTCAGTAAGGGTGGAGTTTTTCCCTGTAAGGGGCGGCTTCGGGCCAGGCGAGAGCTTCTTTCAGCTTGTCCTTGGGCGCCTCTATCCTTTCCGCGTCGGTCAGGTCGACGTAGTCCAGGATCTTGGCCTCCATGTAGCCGACCTTGTGCTTTTCCACGAGGTCGTAGAATTTCACCGCGTCGGACGCGGCGAGCAGTTTGTCCAGCAGTTTCCCTGAATCCGGCTTGTTGCGCAGGTGGGCGACGACCATCAGCGGATAGACCTCGTCCCAGTCGTCGCCGGTGAACACGGTGTCGGCGAAACCGCGGATATCGTCCGGAGCGGGCTTGTAGCCGGCCTCCAGCCTGATCTTCCTGACCGCGATCATGTAGTAGTAGCCGCTGGAAAAAGTGGCCCAGGCCTTTTTCTTTATTTTTTCCGGGTCGAACCTGAAAACGACGTCGCCATACCGCTCCCTGCCCTGGTACGGGCCCAGCGCCGCGAAGACGCAGGAATAGCCACCGAACAGGATGTCCTCCATTTCCGGGGTATAGGGCCTAGCCGCCCTCATTCCCCGCCGCTCAAGTTCCCGCGGCGAAAGAAGCTGCCCGGCTTTAAGCACGGAGCGAAGCTTTTCAAACGGCGCCCGGCTGACCAGGTGCGGTTTGAACTCTCCCATTTTGGCGGCGAGCCTGAGTTCGCCCTCGCTCAGGGGCAGCAGGATCAGTTTAAGTTGCTCGGCCCGGGCGCGGGAATTTATCCTCAGGATGCCGTACTTCGCCTCATCGGATAATTCCTTGGTGAAGCCTATGGTGAAGCCGCCGACGAAGCTGTCCGCCGCCGGACCGCCGCACATGTCCCTCGCGAGGCCCGGTAGCGGGAGCGCCAGAACCAGCATTACTATCTTGATCATATCCATACCCTGCCTTTTTCATTAAAAAAGCCCTTCCGCCCGAAGTGGAAGGGCTTTTTACGTTATGTGGCCGTCGGTCTTCAGCGCTTGGTGCAGGTAGCCTGATGTTCTTCCAGACCCACATACGTTGCGTTGAAAGTACCGGGGTTTTCCGGGCCCAGCTGCTTCCGGAACAGATAGACTTGATCGGCGCTACCCTTGATGGCGCAAAACAAAACAGGGGTGCCGAGTATCGTAGAGTTATTCTTGCACTGTATATCCCGCGTCACGCCGGCGGGGTTCTTTGGGGTTACGATGGTGATCTGCTTGCTCCCCATATCCAGCACAAAGGAGCGGATATTGTCTGCGGGATCCTTGGCGGTGCAGTTATAGACCGGAGAAAATAAGCCTTTGTCTTTAGATTCCTTGACGGAGATCTCCGGCAACATCGCCTTGGGCGAAGGCACGGCCGGAATTAGCGCCGCCGCTTCGGACGAATTCAAGCCCAGTTGCGCCGCCGCGCCGGATGACTCTTGATCGGCCCAAGCGATGCCCGCCAAAGCCGTCACTAAAACCGCCGCCATGACTGTTTTCATATGTTTACCCCTCTTTAATAGGCATGTCTGCATTCAATTTGGAAGTGAAACTTTTCTCTTCCAGCGTTGGTGGGCCGCCCTGACTCATCAGCATCCAACATCTTGCTGCAACCATAACTATAGCATAGCAACCGCGCGTTAATTCTTAAAGGGTCGGATGGACTACTTGGGCACTGGTTTTAGGGAAGCCACCGTTGGGCCTAAAGACCCATGACTTTTCTTCGGACTGAACGATGCGGGCTATTTTTTCGCGGCGAGCAGGAATCAGACCTCCTGACATAGCCTCGTAAGAATTTGTCCCATTTTTTGCCTCATGACGACTGGTAAAGGCAATTCTGGTTGTGTGTTTGTAGGGGTTGTACCGAGTTGAGGAGAAAAGCGGACAAATTCCAATGGGGCTATGTCCGGAGGTCTGGAATCCCTATTCTTTATGACACCCTTTGCAGGTTTCGCGGTAATCGCGCTTAAGCGGTACGTTCTTGTGGCCGCTTATGTCGTGGCATTTTATGCAGGCCATCATTTCGGCGTGGGCCTTGTGCGGCATTGCTTTGCCCGCGATGACGGCGACTCCGGCGGAGGCTGGAACGTGGACCGTTTCAGGGGGAACTTTCACGCCTGCCTCTACATGGCATTGCGTGGCGCAATAGGAACCGGAAATAAGCGGCTCCGCCGAGATGTCGGCAAGCTCAACCGCCAGTGCGCGCCCGGCTTCGCCCAGGCTGCGGTCGGATTCGCGCATTATAACGGAGGTCAGGTAGACATTGTGCTCCCCGTGCGCCACGCCCAGGAACTCTACCAGCCTCCGGGCGCGGGCCAGCGCCTGGCGCGCTTTCTTAAGTTCGCTTTCAGACCGCGCAGATTTAGCAAGCTCGCCCTTCGCCGCTTCAATTTTAGAGGCCAGTTGTTTCAGGGCGCCCCGGACATCCTCCTTAACATGGCCCCACATCGCCTTGAACGTTTCCCCGTGACATTTCAAACAGGCCTGTTCGGAGGCCTTCTGCGTATGCCCGCTGAACCCGCCGTTCTCCGCCTCATCCTTGTAATGACAGCCTACGCAATTAACCCCGGCTTTGAACATGGGGCTGGCCATTTCCGGCAGGGAACCTTTTATATCCTCCGGTAGCCTGCCTGAATAGAGCTCCAATTGGGTGGAATGCTTGTCCTGATGGCAATAGGAGCAGTCAAAACTTATGCCGCTTATGCCCACGGGATGGTCGCCCATTCCTTTCACACCGGAACCCGCGGGAGCGTTCGCCCGGGCCGTTTTGGCAGGGGAACCGTGCTGTATCTCCTGATGACAGTGGGAACAGGCCGCATTATGTTTTGTCACATGATTTTCATGGATAAAAGCCGTATCGCCGTAGCGGGCGATTTTTTCAGCCTGGTTGTGGCAGGTGAAACATCTGTCTTTTGAGGCCAATCCCTCGCCGCTTGTAATGCCGAGATGGCAGTTCCGGCAGGATACGCCCTGCTTTGTCACGAAATCCCCGTGATTATACGCCATGTTGCCGATTTTGAACGACCTGGCAGGCAGGTTATGACAGGACAGGCAGCCTCCCAGCGGTTTTAAATCCTTGCCGGCGCCCAGGCCCTTAAAGTGGCATAGATAACAGGTGTCGTAAGTAACCTCCATGTGGTTGCCCATTACCATCTGGGAATGGCAGGAGGTGCAGTGCAACTGCCTGTCTCTGCGCTTCTCGGTCAGATGGGGCCGGTGATCGAATTTTATGCCCTTTTCCCTGGAAATTATCTTTCCCTCAAGCAGTTTGGTGGAATGGCAGCCGGAACTTAAACACGAAGCGTCCTCCACCTCCGCATAAGGTTTGGAAGAGTAGGTGCGCGTTATATATTTGACCACCTGCGACAGCGCCTGGAATTTTTTCCAAAGCAGGGTTTTATACGAGCCTGGAGGATAGTGGCACTCCACGCAGGGAACATGGTTATGCCTGGAAGTCTTCCAAGCCTGATAATACGGTTTCATGATGTGGCAGGATTTGCAAAAGGAGGGGCTTGTTGAAAATTTGGCCAGACCCGCCAAAAGCACAATGGATGCCAGAGACAGAACTCCCAGAAAAGCGAAAAAGCGCGGCGTAAACTGCACAAACCATTTCTTTTCCGGAACAATGCGGATCCCGAAAAAATCAAGCCAGAACCTGAGAGTTTTGGCTGCTACCTCTCTCCAAAGCTTCGCCGTTTCCAGAAAATTAGTCATTAAGAACATATCGTCTTCAGGCTTTCCGAGCGGCTTTACATACTGCAGGTAGGTTTCAGCCAGCTTGGAGCGGCCCCAATCGCCCATGTCGGAGTTGGTGGTTTCCGAGTTCTCCAATGGGTTCTTCTTCTCGTTTTCGTACAGATACATCTCGGAGAAGTACGAGAAACCCTTATCCAGCGGGCCGCCGGTATAAAGGGCGAGGGCATGCTACTCAAAGGAAGAGCGGGATTCCTTTGCCTCCACTCCTGTGGCAAGCGTTTCAGTCACTTTCTTGGTGCCCCAGACCCGCATCTTGGAAGTTATGGACACATAATCGGAGAGATTGCCTTCTTTCTCCGCGCCAGGCATCTTATGCCCCTCGCGCAGGAATTTTTCTCCGGTGCGGGTCAGTTTATAGCCCGCCACATGGCAGACATTGCAACCTACCCCATATTTCCTAGCCTAGGCGGCAATGGCCCAGGTGTCAGTGCTAAGAAGCGGCATAGACACAAGGACAGTTCCGAGAACCAGCATCGCTTTGACAAACACTTTTCTTATGTCGAACATTTTCAGCATCCTCCCATTTTATTTGACCCTTGCAACCGATTTGACTCCACCATGTATTCGGAAACCCCGCTTCTCCAGATTAACGCGAGGATCACGCCAGCCCAGCGCCGAGCGCCGAAAGAAACGCGCTTCTATCATCAGTTTGCGCTTTGCAGGATAAGTGTAATAAAAATTTGTCAAGGCGGACATTGAGAAAAAACAAGAGAAGAATTGATTTCAGTTATAATGATGGTATCTGCGTTCTTTTTTTTACCACCCGTATTTTTGGCGCCCCAGTAAGACAGGAAAAAGTCTTCGAAATTTTTTTCGGGAAAGCCAGGTCAAATTCCGGCATTATGGAGCGCGCTATAAAATCAGAGTTTAAAGTTTTTACCGGACTGACGCAGACCGGTCACTACGATCGCCGGGAAAGTCCTAGCGGCCGTTTTGAGCGCCAATCCCAGGGTTCTTTCTTTCATAACTCAAGTATCGGGTAGGAGGCGGGTGATTAATTCACCCGCCGTCCTTAAAATTTACGCTTCCGCTTTACGATTTCGTCCGCCGGCCCCGCCGCGGGCGCAGCCGCCGGATGAGCTCCCCCAGCAGCGGAACCGGCTGCCTCCTGGCCAGGAGCATCAGGCTCTGGAGCAGGCTCCCGCGGAATTCTTCGAGCCGGGCATGTACAGTCTCCGGAGTCTCGGCCGGGTCCAAGGCGAAGCCGCAGGCCTCGGGACGCAGTTGGGCGCCGGAGACGCTGATGAGAAGGCTCTCCGGGTTGAGGCCGGCGTCGAGCTCGGCCCCGAACGCGACTAACCGCTTCAGACTCATCCCGGGAACCTGCTCCAGAATCCAGGCTAGGTCGTATAGATCTTTCTCCGCGCAGCGGCTCACCAGGGCTGCGGACTTCATCTTGAGAAGAGTCTCCAGATCGGCAATGATGATCCCATCCGGCAACTTGACGAAACGGCCGACCCGGAAGAGATTGGGATCCTCCACCACATCCACCGTAAAGAAGTGGTCTTTCAACCGGCATACTGCGCGGTAGTAGGGACCTGTGTGGTTCTCAGACTCGAACCTGGCCCCGATACCTTCCAGCGAACGGACGGTAAGAATCGCCGCCTTGTGGCTAAGACGGTCGCGGACAAAGAGGTCGAGATCATCGGACTTCCGGTGTCCGGCATAGAATCCGCATAGCGCTGTCCCGCCGACCAGAGCGCACCCGGGGTTAGACCGGCGAAATACATGCCGGAGCGCCTCAAGGAGAGGGCCCGGCAGCACCAGGCCCGCTAGATCCAGCCGTGGCGGTTGCTCAATGCCCACAATTCCTCCAACTGCCGTCGGCGCACCGGCGGAAGGCGTTTCTTATATTCCGGAAACCGGACCCAGACAGAGCGTCCCAGCATCCGGGCCGACAGAAAAAGGCCGTATATCTCCACGAGGCGTGCCACCGCACGCCCCTCACCGCGCACAAGCGCCGCTGCGAAGCTGCCGACATCAGGGTAAAGCCGGTCCCATAGAAGACCGGCGCCCAGAGAGGACCGCTCCTCCGGGGATTCCAGGCAGGGCAATGGCAGGGAGAGTTCTTCCATGCTCACGCCCAGAGCCTGACTCAATTTTTGCAGGTGGCTGGCGCGGACATCTATTTCCGGGCGCCCTTGCCTGAACCAACGGGAAATGGCCTGCCGGGATATTCCGGCCATTCGCGCTAGGCCACTCTGAGAGATTGCGCGGCTGTCGGAAATGACTGAAATTGTGTTAATGTTCATTGACACAATTATACATCACAAAAGTTAATTTGTCAATTATAATTGACAAACCACACCAATTCCGCAAATTCAGACCTCCTGACATAGGGAAGTGTCTCCGACGAGATAAAAAGGACATACCCCTCATGAGTGTTCACGAAAACTGTTCCGCTTTTTTGGCCGAACAGGAAGCCTGTCCGACGAGAGCGGGTTCCGTTGGTACCCAAAAGCGGACAATTGGCCCTGATGGTATGTCAGGAGGTCTGAAATTGCCATGGATATTTTTATCTACAGGTTTGTTAATTAAAACGACTTAAACTGCAATTTTTGGGCTGACGGGGTAAAGAAGCGCGCGCCGTCCGCCTAACCCCAATGCCAGTCACTTAAGCGCCTATATACTGCCGACAACATGTAGATATCATATGGGAAGATGCGAGAACATGCTTAAGTTACCAGCATTGCGCCTAACCCGACCTCCGCAAGAAGCCTCTGATTTCAGCTATTTTTACCTCTAAAACGCCTTCAAGAATCTTTGCTCTCATTGGCAAAGCAATTTCCGCCCGCAGTAAAAGGGGCATGTAGTAAGCGCCGGCGCAATGCTCCGACGGGTGGCGGAGTCAAGGCGCCGCTGCCGCCAGCGCCGTCTACCACCAATAAAAGGGCGGTCGGCTCTTAAAAGACCAGCCGGCCGCCCTTTGATCCGCCCTTCTTTTAGAACTTCGCTGAAACTGACATATCTATCATGTTGGCCCAACCGGAATTAAGCGCGTCCATTTTATCTATCCACTGGTCGCGACGGTAGCCCAGCCTGGCCGTAAGG
This sequence comes from uncultured Elusimicrobiaceae bacterium, assembly GCA_964646805.1. Lineage (GTDB taxonomy): Bacteria > Elusimicrobiota > Elusimicrobia > Elusimicrobiales > UBA9959 > UBA9959. The sequence goes on from CAZYFL010000069.1 coordinate 6,983, forward strand.
TCTTTGTGCCTGGCCGGGAGATACTTAAGGCTAACGGCGCCCCTGGCTATGCGGATATCCGTGGGAGCGAAGATAACCCTTGCGGTCTCGCTCAAGGTGTCCGGCTGTGCACTGCGGGAGATGGTATAGGAGCCATTTCCGTCCAGGCTGAAACCCCTGGGGAGTTTCATCGCGGCGTGATAGCCTATGATGTTGTTTTCGTTGCGGTACAGCGCCCCAACAATACGGGCATTGATAAACGTTGTGCCACTGGAACCCCAGAGGCTATTGCCGCGGTTGGTGTTGCGCTGGTAAGTGTAGTCCGCACCGGTAGAGAACCTGGATGTCCCGGCCCATTCAAGAGCAGTCTGATAGCTGGTTTCTTTCCTGCTCATGTTAATAAAGTCGTCACGTTTGTTTTTCTCGCCAAGGTAGTCAGCGGAAAGAGTAAGGGTGAGCTTCGCGGGAAGCGGGACAACCAGGGAGGCGTCTACCCGGTCCTCATCGTCCGCTGTGCCGTTGAAAACAGCGCGGTTGGCCATCACTTTGGAATAACCTGCGCCGAACTCCGCGTCAAACGGCAGCGAGGCGTCAAAACCGGCGCTGAGGGTGTGCCGTGTATTCTGTGTGGCGATTGTGTTCTTGTGCGTGTATGCGGGGAAATCCGAACCGTCGCGGTACGTGCTCCGTGTCAGGCTTTCCCTGTATGAGGAGGTGGCAACGTGCGCGCGGTAGTTGTTCTCGTAGTTATAGCCGGCTTTGAAACTCAGCTTGTCCGAATACACGTGACGCGCCTTCAGGTCTCCGGAAAGGTTATAGCGGTCAATCTGCGTTGACGGACCTCTATTGACTCCCCAAACTTTGCCTTTGGCGTCAACTACGGATCTGTTTTCATAGACCCCGGTGGTCCTGCCGTAGAACTTAGCGGTAAGGTAAGTTTTCTTGTTGGGCTTATAGGCCGCGGCCAAGGTGGCCGAGTACGCGCTGCCGGTATAGTTGTTATAGGCGCTGGTCCGCGTCCTGGCGGAAAGCGCAGCCGTCACAGGCACTTTGGCGCCGGCACCGTTGTGGAAGCGCAGATCCTGAAAAGCCATCTTCTGCCTGGAGGCCGTGGGCATGTCAATGAAAGTTGCCGACTGGGTGGAGTTGTCCTCAAAAAGACGCTGTGTATAATCCGCGGAGAAAGCGCCTTCGCTGATTCCGGCGTTAATACCCAGTGACAGGTCCCTGGTCTGGCGGTCCACCATCCCCCGGGTGAGCTTCAAACCGCCTGAATAGTAGCTGTCGGGAGTATCGCCAGTTTCATTTTCCTGCCAGAAACCGGCCGTTATTTCCCGGTCGGGGTTGCCGGGGAGTGAGAAGATCGCCCTGGCTTCGCTTTCAACCCTCTTAAAGAGCATGCCAGGCATATCGGCATTCAGGGTTGTAATATAGGGCCTCCACTCGGTAACGCCGTTGTTGATAATGCCGTTCCGCAGGTGGGCCTGCCTGTGGGTGAGGATGGAGAATTTCCCCTTCACCGCCAGGTAGGAGCCGAGGTTCAGGTTGAAATAACCGTCCTCATTGCCGCTGTTTATGCCGTTAAGGACCAAGTCCAGGTAGGCGCGCTTCCTGACGTTGGAGAAGTTTATGTCAACCTCGCCGCCGTCGTACTGCTTACCGTCATATTCCTGCACCAGGCCCCTGTTGCCCGAGTAGTCTAGGTCCAGAAGCCGCACCGTGGTATCCACGGAGTAATTCTCAGCCGACTGGACGTAAGAAGGCAGCGTTGCCGCCAGAACCAGAATTGCCGTTAGAAGACGCATTGTATACCTCCTGAAAGTATCCGCTTGAAACTACGTGAACAGCCCGGCCGATTTAGGGCTTCATTGAATTCCTGACGTCTGAGCCGTGTATTTCCTTGTGACAGCTGGTGCACCGCGAGAAGTACTGCATTGAGGAGGTGCTTAAGGCGCCTGGGTTAAGCTGGTGAGGCGTCTTATGGCAGTTGAGGCACAGCCGCGGCATGGCCTGCTTAAGCAGGGACTCGTTGACCGAACCGTGGGGCTTATGGCAGGTGACGCAGCTCTCGGTAACCGGGGCGTGCTCATGAATAAAGGGGCCGGCCTTATCGGCATGGCATTTAAGGCAGGTTTCATTCACGCTTTCGGCCTTAAGGTTGCCCAAGGGGCCGCCGTGGGGGTTATGGCAACTTACGCACTCCATTTTGCCCTCCTGAAGAGGGTGATGTGAGGGGAGTGACATTTCCGCTTTTTTCTTGGTGTGGCACTGGTAGCAGGTTTCGTTGGCGCTTTTCTTTAGGTTTTTCGGCCCCTGACCGTTGTGCACACTGTGGCACTTTGTGCAGGTCAGGCCGTTCTGGGCGTGGGTACTGGTGTTCCAGAGTATAACCGCTTTCTGGTTATGGCAGGTAAAACAGATTTTCGCCGTTTCTTTCGGGTCGGTTTTGGCGGGATTCTTTATGGTAGCGAAGCCCGCATTGGTCTTGTCGCCCGCGGCAGCCGCATGCAGCGAGCCCGCGCCGTGGCAGGACTCGCAGGTACTGTCGGCGGCCACTTTTTTAGTTACGGAGAATTTCTTACCGTGCAAGGAGCTGTTAAAGCTCGCTGCCTGTTCCGAGTGGCAGGCTATGCAGGTATCCGACCCGACCATGGTCGCTGTCTCTGCCGAAGCCGCCTTGAAAGGAACTACAAGGGCTAAGGCTGCCGCTATCCAGCTCAATTTTTTCATTTTCATTCAACCTCCGTAATTTCGCCCGTTATATTTCAGCGGGCACCCGCCGAACCGGTGAGCGGCCTACCAGCTCCTACCGGAACTCCGCGTAAAATCTCTCTCCAAAAATGCGGCTGAAACGTCTTTCTGCCTGCTAGACTGATGTGAATCTGGAGTAAGAATACAAAAGAATGCTAGCATTGGTGTATAACAAAAGTCAATGCCCGCATTGATTTAA
>CAZYFL010000070.1:0-9891 GCA_964646805.1 uncultured Elusimicrobiaceae bacterium
TCAGAATGAAGATGCCAGCGACAAGATTTGATGACCTGGTGGTGTGGCAAAGGTCACAACAGTTTGTGCTTGCGGTTTAGCTGTTGGAGGCTTATTGGCAGGCTATTCTGAATTCTGACTCCTGAATTCTGTCTACCTGAGTAGTTACTTGATATAATCAAATGGAAATTATTCACACAATAGAAGTCAGGGCGCTGATAGAGCTGCAGAAAAAGGATGCCGCAATGGATGCCAGGAGGCGCATCGCTGCCGGAATGCCCGTTAAAATTTCCGCCCTCAATGCCGCCTTTGAAGAAAAAAAGAATTTCATGAGCGCCGCCCGGGAGGTCCTTGTGGCTTTGCAGGTCAAAAAGAAGGATTATGAATTGAAAATAGCCGAAGCGGACGAGAACATACGCAAGCATCAGCGCGAGTTGAATCTCGTCAGGGACAATAACGCTTTCAAGGCCCTCTTGAGCGAAATTGAGAACGATAAAAAGAACAAGGATGAACTTGAGACCGGCGTGCTTTTCCTTTTTGAGGAAATTGACAAGGCTTCGGCCCGGGATATGGCCTTGCGGGAGGAAGTGAAAAAAACTGAAGAAACCATGCGCGCGGAGGTTTCAGCGCTTGAAGCCGCCGCTAAAGAGATAGCGATCGGCCTTGAAGCCGCGAAAGCGGAAAGGGCGGCGGCCGCCGCCGCACTGAATCCGGAACTGCTGGAAAAATACGAGAACATCCGCGTGAACAAAAACGGGTTGGCGGTGGCAGTGGTCCACGAGGATCCCTCCACCGGAAAGCTCTCCTGCGGCGGGTGCCACATGGGCCTTACTCCGCAGAAAACCCTGGATGTGAAAAAGAACGACGCTTTCGCGATCTGCCAGGATTGCCGGCGCCTGATGTATCTTGAAAAGACCGTTTATGGGGTAAAGGTATAAGGATTAAAATCCCAGATGAAAAAAGAGAAGAAACTTAAAATTTTCATAGACGGCGGATCGCGCGGGAATCCAGGGCACGGGGCCTGCGCCGCGGTGTTCTTCAACTCTTCCGGGGCCATCCTCCGCGAGGATGGCAGATACCTAGGCCGTTGCACCAATAATTTCGCCGAATATAACGGCCTGCGCCTTGCGTTGGCTGCGGCGGGGCGCCTGGGCGCGGAAGAACTTGAGATTTACTCCGATTCTGAGCTGCTGGTGCGGCAGTTCAGCGGTCAGTACCGCATAAAGGATGAAACCCTGGCTGGAATAATGGGTGAAATCCGGAAAGCGGCAGCGGCGTTTAAAAAGATTTCCCTTGCCCATGTGAGGCGCGAAAAGAACAAGGAAGCCGACAGGCTGGTCAACCGGATTCTTGATAACGCCAGGCGAGCCGCCCCGGAGGTGGATAAAACCCTGGCCGAGGAAAACGCCGCGGCAAAACAGCCAAGGCTGTTTTAAATAACCCGATTTTCAGACTGCGGATGGAGGGCCGCTTTCCCGCGCAAGCGGGGGGGAGGAACTTCCGAACTTCACAGGGCAGGGTGCCGGTTCAAAGCCGTTAAGCGGCCATAGGCCGGGAGGTGGGGGCCATATCCCCCGTCTACGGACAGCGCCACAGAAAACATACCGCCCGCAAGGGTAAGGGTGAAAAGGTGCGGTAAGAGCGCACCGCCCGCCGGGCGACCGGCGGGGCAGGGCAAGCCCCTCCTGAAGCAAGGCCAAAATTGCGCCAGGATGGCCCGTCCATCCGCCTCCGGGCGGAGGCGCAGAGTGGGCCGCAACAGATAAATGGTCCTCCAGGCGCTGCAAGGCGCCGGACAGAATTCGGGGTACAGTCCGCAGTCTGAATATTTATTAGTTCTGGCCGGAGGCCGGCATGGATTCACTCGCCCAGAAAATCCCTGAAATAAAATATTCTTCGGACGCCAACGAGATACCGTGGGAGAACGCGGTGGTCTGGACTATTATGCCGCGCTTAGGTCCGCGAGTGTACGAATGGATCGGGGGCGAGCATATACGGTACGTTTCCTGGACCAACGGCATAGTCAATATAATGCCGGAGAAAGACTCCATTCTCAGCGACAGGTGCCAGTGCATAGTGTTGCCGGCCGGCTTCATCTGGGTAGGGAAAAACATAAAGATTGGTTGACGGCGGTTAACGCGCCAGTCGAAGGAACCCTTATCCCGCCAAAAGATTCAACCGCCGTATTTATTTCACCGATACATACTTCTACGTTATGCAGCACCTCGTGCTCTCCGAACCTGAGCGTTATCCAGCCGTTTCGTCTCAGCCATTTGTCCCGTATCTCGTCTCTGGCGTGTTGCCTGGGGGTGGAATGCCAACGGTGGCTATCGCATTCAATATCAAGTTTCCCGTTTTTACATAACAACGCAAAATCCAGCCGGTATTTCACTTTTCTATCCCGCATTATATTATGTTCCCGGAAAAAACTTATCCCGGAGGATTTCAGTGCGGCGCACATCATATTTTCAACGGGAAACACATTGAAAATTCCAAAGATATTCACGGCCTGCGCCAAACGCTTCAGTGTGGCATAACCGAAAGATATTCTGCTGGCGCTGGTGTTAAGAATTGCCACGGGCAGTTTAGTAAGCGGGCCCAGTGTGTATTTGAGATAAAGCTGCGTTGCCGCCGGATGTTCGGGCTCATCAGGGAGAATATCAATTCTGCGCCCGGTTGCGCAGTCCGTGACTTCGGCATAATATTCTATTCTTTTGCCGTCAGGCTTAAAGCAGGCCGGCTGGTAGAAAGCTATGTGTGTAAAATTACTCCTGGGAGCCTTTTTGACGGGTATTCTGTACCAGTGGTCCTGCGTCGCTATTTTCAGGTCACGGGGATCTTTTAGCACCGCAATCAGGGCGGTTTTTTCCGGAGAGGATTTAAATGGATAAATTGATTTACTCATAATCCGTTTTTTCAACCGCCATTAAATAGCATAGCAGACGAACCCGACAAGGGAGTGTCGGGTTGCTTTACGGAATTTTAAGGATTTAAAAAACAGTCCTAAAGGATCCATGCGCGTTAACGGCGGGAATAAAGAACCCTCCCCGTTTAGGGGGTTCTTTACTTTCACTTATTGCTTTGGACATTTTAATATATAATATAGGCAATGAAGCGCCTGCTCCTTGCCGCGGCGATAGCCGCGCTTACCGTGCCGTACGCGCCCGCCGCCTGGTGGGCTGAAAACGATTACTCCGCAGGATCCAACGGCCTTAAAAAGAATTCCCTCACGGTGTTCAGAAAAAACTCGCGCGCTTTTACCTCGGGGCTGAACGTCTCTTTTTACAAGGACAGCGCCGGCTACGGGGACAGGATTTACTCCTTCCGCCTGCCGCTGATGTACTCCGGCCCCGCCTATTTCATCTCGCTGAAGCCTTTTCTTTACCCCGTCTCGCCGCACACCCGCTCCGGCGCCTCTGGCGGGAAGCTCTACCTGCTGACCTCGCTGGGCGAAACCAGCGACGAGAGCTACATACATCTGGCAGTTTCAGGGGCCTGGGCCCGGCAGAAAGCCTTTACGAACGACGCAGGGACCCTTGAGAGGAAAAATTTTTCTCAGTCGGCCTTTGAAGTACAGGCGGAGAAATCCTTCTACGGACAGTTCTTTTTCCAGGTCTCGGCAGCCGGTTTCTCCAAGCCCTCAGGGGCCTCTAATTTCACGCTGGTGCGTCCGACGCTGGATCAGTCGGATCTGGCCTACCTGGGAACCTTCCGTCAGCTTACCGCCCTCCCGGAATGGGCGCTGACCGCGCAGTTGGCGCGCAGCATGAAGCCGGAATATGACAGCCATCTTTACGCGGGATATAGTAAAATATCCCTTAGGCGGGCAGACAGGGCGAATTCGATCGTAGCGGGAATGAAGCTGGGCCTCAACGAAAAAAGTTCCCTGGATCTGGCGTACAACGCTTATAAACAGGAACGTTCGGCTTGGAAGAACTACTACAGGATATTTTTGCAGATATTTTTTTAGGAAGGTAAGCAGGATGATGACTCAGTCGCAGGAAAGCCTGGAAATGCTGGTGATGGTGTCCAGGTTGCTTTCCTCAAAACTGGATATTTCGGAACTTCTCACCACTATCATGCGCCTTGCCTCGCGCGTGGTGGGGGCGGAACGCGCTTCGCTTTACCTGCTGGACGAAAAAACGCAGGAACTCTATTTCGACGTGGCGCTGGGCCTGCCGGAGGACGTGCAGAAGCTGCGTTTCAAACTGAACGAGGGCATAGCCGGCGCCTGCGCCAGGGAAGGCCGTTCCATTATAATCAACGACACGGCCTCCGACCCGCGCCACTCCAAGAAGGCCGATTCCAGGAGCGGTTTTGTCACCCGCTCCCTGCTTACCTGCCCCATGATAATAAAGGGCAAGGTGATAGGCGTAGTTCAGGCCATAAACCGCGTAGAAGGCGACTTCTCCGAGATAGACAAGAACAATTTTGAGGCCTTCTCCAGCCAGGCCGCCATAGCCATAGAGAACTCCCGCCTTTTTTCTTCCGTCAAGGAAGAGAAGCGCAAGATGGAGATAGTTTTCAAACGCATAAAAGAAGGCGCCATCCTTACCGACGTTAACGGCGGAATAATCATAATAAACAGCTCGGCCAGGGTATATCTGGAGCACGAAAAATACAAGTTTGAGAATATCCGCGGCGCCTTCCAGAATTTTGAGGTGAAGCCCGGTCTGGAAAACATGCTGGGCGGGGAAGAGCCTGCCGCCCGCTTCGAGCTCTACAGGGAAAAACCCAAGCGGTTTTACCTGGATGGCTCGGCCATAAAACTTTTCAGGGAAGACAAGGAAGGCAACGAAATTGCGGAAGGGCGGCTCTGGATACTGGCCGATGTCACCGCCCAGCGCCTTGAGGAGCGCATGGCGCGCAACTTCCTCTCGCTGATCTCGCACAAATTCAAGACCCCTCTGGCCTGCATAAACGGCTACGCGCAGATACTGCGGGACGAGGCCCAGGCGCTGAAACTGACCGAGGTGGTGCAGAAATCTTCCGACACAATCTACGTCCAGGGTCAGAAATTGAACGGCCTGGTGGAAGCCCTGCTGGATTTTGTCACAATAGACAGTCTGGATGCCTCCTCGCTTGAAAAGATAGAGTTTGACGCGGCTGACTTCCTGGAGGAAATTGCGGAAGACGCCAGGGGAAGATTCAAGGGAACGGCCGGCCTTGCCGTAAAGGTAGCCACGCCGGAACCGGTAAAGGTTAAGGCTGACCGCAAAGTTCTCGCCGCTGCGATAAAGAGCCTCATAGACAACGCCGTAAAGTTTAACCCTGGCAAGGATAAGCTGGTTATACTTTCTAGTCAGTCACGGGACGGTTGCTCTCTCATTTCCGTAGGCGATAACGGCCCCGGCATACCTGGGGAAGAATTGGAAAACATTTTTCACAGGTTCTACCAAGTGGAAGCTTCCTTCACCGGCCAGGTGGAAGGGTGGGGTCTCGGGTTGGCGCTGGTAAAGAAAATAAGCGAGGTGCACGGCGGGCGGGTCTTCGCAAAATCTCAGTTGCAGAAGGGCTCGGCTTTTACCTTGGCGATACCTGAATAATTACCAACTTTCGTAACTCAGGTAGCCAGAAGTCAGAATTCAGGAGCCAGAATGAGACCGCCGGCAACGAGAAAGTTTCCGCCATTCTGAATTCTGACTCCTGAATTCTGACTACCTGAGCAGTTACCGGCTTTTACCTCTCCCTCCCCTACATCACCTTGTTGTCCGCCAGCAGCTTCCTCAACTCGCCGATATCGGGATTGATTATAAAAGGCTTGCCCACGGACTTCATAGCGCTCTGTATGTCTTTCAATCCGTTGCCGCTTATCAACAGCACCACCGATTCGTTCTCCTTCACGCGGCCTTCCTTCACGGCCTTGAGAAGGCCGGCGTAGGCGGCGGCGGCGGCCGGCTCGGCAAAGACGTTGGAGCCGCGCGCTATGCGGGGAATGGCATCCAATATCTCCGCGTCCGTCACGCTTAAAGCGAAGCCGCCGGAATCGCGTATGGCCATAACTGCCGCCATACCGTCGCGCGGCAGGCTGACCGAGATGCTGTCGGCTATGGTAGCCCCTGACACGGGCTGCACGTCCCCTCCGGATTCAAAGGCGCGTTTAATGGAATCCGAATGCTCGGCCTGGACCGCCACCAGCTGCGGCAGGCGCTCAATTATGCCGAGACGGTGGAACTCCACGAAACCCTTCCAGATGCCGCTTATTATGTTTCCGTCGCCCACAGGGACAAAAACCTTGTCGGGGGTTTCCCAGTTCAACTGCTCGCAGATCTCAAAGGAGCAGGTCTTCTTGCCTTCGCGGGTGAAGGGGTTTATGCCGGTGCTGCGGTTGTACCAGCCGTATTCCGCCGAGGCTTTCAGGCACAGGTCAAAAGCGTCGTCATAGGTACCCTTAACCATTATTACGGCGGCGCCGAAAACCAGGAGCTGGGCCATCTTGGGCGCAGGCGCGGTCTCAGGCACGAAAATCACGGTCTTCATGTTCAGGCTGGCGGTCAGGCAGGCCAGCGAAGCCGCGGCATTGCCGGTGGAAGCGGCGGTTATAACCTTCTCTTTAAGCTCCAGCGCGCGGGCGATAACTACGGCGCTGGCTCTGTCCTTGAAAGAGGCGCTGGGGTTGCGGCCGTCGTCCTTTATATAGAGGTTAGGTACTCCGGTCCCGGCGCCAAGCTTCTCCGCGCGGTAAAGCGGGGTCCAGCCCACCTGCACCGGCGGCACGTTCTTTATACTGGACACCGGCAGTATATCCAGGTAGCGCCAGATGCTGCGCTCCGGATTGTCCCTGAGCACCTCGTAATTGAGGCGTTTCTTTATAAGGTTATAATCATAAAGCACCTGCAGATTGCCGCCGCAGGCGTTGCAATTGTACTTGGTTTCAGTAAGCTTGTGGTCCTTCCCGCAGCGTATGCACTGTAAAGTCTTGATTTTTTTCATAATTCAAAACAGGGGCTGAAGGCCTTCTTCCCCTTCAGCCCTCATCCTTCATCCCGGCAGTACGATCGTTCCGGCTTTCCCGGCAAGCGTCTCCTCAAACAGATCGGTCTTTGAGATATAAGCCACGGTGCCTCCGCCTTTCATAAATTCTATAGCGGCCTTTATCTTGGGGCCCATGGAGCCGGCGGGGAAGGGGGGCGGGATCCGGGTGTAGATGGCTTCCAGTTCGGAAGCCTTTATCACGCGCAGGTCGCGCTGATCCGGTTTCTGGTAATTTAGTTTGGCGCCGTCTTCCCCTGTGAAGATGGTCAGGCTGACCTCCACCTCCCTGCCACGGGCCCGGGCGCGCTTCATCAGCATGCAGCCGAGCAACGCCGAAGCCAGGTCCTTGTCTATCACAGCCTCAACGCCGGTGTACATCTTCAGCGGCTTTGAGCCGCTGTTCGCCGGCCTGGAGAATTTAACTCCGTAATTGCAGGTATAGACTTCTTTGCCGTCCTTTATCTCCGGCGCCACTTCGCGCACAGGGATGCCGCCGCCGCCGACAGTGATCGGCACTATACCTTTTTCAAGCATAGCCTCTATGGCGTCTATCTCCACTATATCTACGGGCACAGGGGAAGGCACCACGCGGCGCCAGATCTCCGCGCCCGTATCGTCCTTTTTGTAAAGCTTCATCGCCCAGCCGTTTTCCTCTATGCGCCGGCCGGACTCTTCGCGGCTGTAGGAGGGGCCTATATATTTGGAGGGACTCTTGAAATCGGGGTCGTCTTTATTCACTACCACCTGGGTGACTATCCCGGTCACGACATTGTCTATACCGCGGATGTTCAACTCGTTATTGAGCTGGGCCAGCATAAAGGCCATCGCGCCCTGGGTGTCGGCCACGCAGACATCGAGCGGCAGCGGGGGCAGGTCCGGGCGGCACATCTCCGCGCGCATCAGCACGTTGCCCACCTGCGGCCCGTTGCCGTGGGTCAGCACATAAAGGTCTTCCGGGTGCTTCTCAAAAATGTCGGCGACCAGCCTGCAGGTGTCGGCGGTGCGCTGCCACTGCATGGCTATGTCAGGGTTTATGGCCTTGCCCGTCTTCGGGTCCTTCAAACCAACAGGGGAAACCTCGTTGCCGCCGAAGGCGAAAATTCTTATTTTTCTCATCGCGAAATATTGTTGTTTTATTTTGCCGCCGTACTGATGAATTCAAAGGCCGCCAGCCTTACCGCGCCGCTGAATTTTGACAGTTCCTCTTCATCTCTTTCAAGCCGCCCAAGCAGGCGCAGGGTTATTTCCAACTGCACCCCCCCGGCCGAGGGGCGGTTCGTTATATTATCCGGCGAGGTCCCGGGCAGGCTCTCGCAAGGCGTTATAGCGGCAAAGCCAGCGTCCTCCAGCCGCTTCGTTACCATGGCCGCGGCTTTTTTATTGGCCCCGCCCACACAAATCCAGTCGCCGCGGCCGGCCTGCGCGTGCAGAGAGACGCCCAGCACGGCCGCGGTGGCCAGCCGCACCGCGTCCGGATCGTCAAAGCGGGAGGAAGTCACATGCAGGCGGCCGCTTTTTTTGCCAAGCCAGCCATTGAAGAGATAAAGGTTCAGGTCGCCGGAGGCCACGCGCCTGGCCAGGCGCGAGGTGGCGCGCTCAATATCACCTCCGTGCACGGCGAAAACAGAAATAGGAGAGCCGCGGTCATAAACTTCACGGGAATAGTCCAGCCCCTCCGTATGAGCGGCCATGATCGCGGCGAAGCCGGGATAAACGTCCCTGCCGCGGCGCGGTCCGGCTCCGCCGGCGGAACAGGCGGAGAGAAGCAAAAACAAAAGCGGCAGAAAACTCTTCATCTCAACTTAAGGCCTGCCGCCCATAGTGAGGGCCAGTATGGATTTCACGGTGTGCAGACGGTTCTCGGCCTGGTCAAACACCACGCTCTGCGGCCCGTCTATCACAGCGTCTTCAACTTCAGCGCCCCGGTCCGCCGGAAGCGGGTGCATATAGATGGCATCCTTGTGGGCCAGCTTCATGCGTTTCCCGGTGCAGACCCAGTTTTTGTATTTGGCCAGATATTTCATGCCGGTTTCCTTGCGGCTTTCCTCGGGCACGTTGGCGTCCTGCAGGAACTGGTGACAGCCCCAGGACTTGGGGTAAACCACATGCGCACCCTTGAACGCCTCGTCCATATTGTTGCTCACCTTGAACCTGGCGCCGGTCTCCCTGGCGTACTGTTTGGCCGCGTCCATAGCGCGGGGCAGCAGGTTGAATTCTTTGGGATAGGCCAGCGTCACGTCCGCGCCGAAGCGGGGCAGCAGCGTAATCAGGCCCTGCGGCACTGACAACGGGCGGGCATAGGCCGGCGCGTAGGTCCAAGCCACGGTTACTTTCAGGCCCTTCATATTCCGGCCGAACTTCTCCTGCATCGTCATCAGGTCGGCTATAGATTGGCAGGGGTGGTCCACGTCGCACTGAAGGTTCACCACCGGTACATCGGCTTCTCTGGCAACCTCGCGGATATATTTATTGCCCACATTGTAGAAACAGTTGCGGATGGCGACGCCGTGGCCGTAGCGGGTGAGCACTTTGCCGGTGTCTTTGGGCGTTTCGCCGTGGGAGATCTGCATCTTGTCCGGGGTCAGGTCGTGGGCGTGGCCGCCCAGTTGGGTCATGGCCGCCTCGGTGGAGTTGCGGGTGCGGGTGGACTGTTCAAAAAACATCATGAAAAGAGTTTTGTCCTGCAACAGGCGGTGCTCTTCGCCGAGGGCGAACTTTATCTTGAGATATTTTGAAACTTCCAACACGGTCTCAAGCTCTTCCCTGGACCAGTCAACGGTTTCTATCCAGTTTTTACCCCTGAGAAGTGTTTTCACTGTTTATCCTCCTGAAAACGCAGCATCGCAGATTAATTGCTGTAATTACATTATTCTACAAAAAAGAGTAACTACACAGGTAGCCAGAATTCAGGAGTCAGAATTCAGAATAGCCCGCGAA
>CAZYFL010000071.1:0-9833 GCA_964646805.1 uncultured Elusimicrobiaceae bacterium
GTCGTCGTCGTTCAGCAATACCATCTCGCCGAGGGGATTACCGTTGTATTTGGCGTAATCTTCCTTAATCGGGTTAAGGTAGTAACCCTCGGGGCGCATGGTTATAACGAGCGCCAGTTCCGGGCCGCCGCCGAAGAGCCCTCCGCTCTTGTAAGGAATAGCGGCCTGCGCAGATTTTCCGATGTAGGTTGAAAGCGCGGTCAGCTCAAAATCTTTTCTGGCATCAGCCGGATTTGCCAGCACTTCCAGCGCGCCCAGGGGAGTTTTCTGCTTCTGCGGGGGGAGCGGTTGTTCAACCGCCTGTGGAGCCGCCGCTTCGTCCGAGAAAACCAGAGAATATTTCACCAGGGTAATAGTATCGCCGGGTTTGAGGCCGGCTTTAAGGGTTTTTTTTCCGTTCACAAAGGTGCCGTTGGTGGAATTCATGTCTTCCACGAACCAGACGCCTCCGGACTCGTACATTTTACAGTGGTGTCCGGAAATGGCGGCGTTGTCCAGCACGATATCGTTATCCGGTTTCCGCCCAAGCGCGAAAGACGGCTTATCCAGCTTTATCTCGCGGATAAAGGCGGCTTCAAATTTAAGCATCAGTTTAGGCATATGATTTTCTGAACATGTCCTTTAAGGTTTCTTTGAACGGCTTTTTGAGAACGGAGCCGATTATTACCGTTATGTTGTCGGGCCCTCCGTTGGCGTTGGCCGCTGCTACCAGCTCCACGCAGGCTTTCGCGTTGTCCGGCTGGATTTTTATCATTTCCTGCAACTTATTTTCCTTTACGGCCTTGAACAGACCGTCGGTGCAGAACAGCAGCCTGTCGCCCTCTTCAAGCTCCGTTTCAACCAGGTCCACTGCGGGGGTTTTTTGCGTGCCCAGCGCGCGGGTAAGAATATTCTGCAACGGGGACACTTCCGCCTGTTCCAGGGTAAGCAGGCCTTTTTTAACGTGCTCCATTACCAGAGAGTGGTCCTCGGTAAGCTGCTGCATGGCGCCCGCGCGCAACAGGTATATCCGCGAGTCGCCGATATGGGCGATAGACAGCTTTGAACCGTTAAGCAGAGCGGCGCTCAGCGTGGTGCCCATGCCCTTGTTTTCCGGCCCCGAAGCGCCGGCTTCGTAGACCACCGCGTTGGCAAGCTGCACCGCAAAGCCGAGCTGGTTGGCCTCGAGGGAGACCTTATCGTTGTACGGGTTGGGCTTCATGCCGGTGCGTTTCATGGAGTCGTATTTGTCGCGCGTGACTTTTACGGCCAGGGAACTGGCTACCTCGCCTGAGTTGTGCCCGCCCATGCCGTCGGCCACTATGGCCAGTTCAAACTCAGGAGCCAGGAGGCAGCTATCCTCGTTGTTCTTGCGGACTTTTCCCATGTCGGAAGCTGCGGAGAATTCTATCTTGAAAATCATTTTGTATCCCCTTCGGGATAGATAACAGGGAAGCTGCTTTCGAAATCTCCAGTCTGCGCGAGTTTCGGAGCGGGATTTTTCTTTTCCGGCGCCGCTACGGGTGTGGTTTCAGCTGGTTTAGGAGCAGGAGCGGGTTTAGGGGCTGCCGGGGGTTCAGCGGGCGCAGTCTTCATCGTCAACTCAAGGCCTGCCCTGGGGGCGAGCTCAATGCCGGCAGGTGCGGGCGGCTGGGCAACCGGAGAATGGGCGGCCTTCTCTGAAGGATGATGGATGAAGGATGAGGGATGAGGGACGGAAGCCCGCGGGGCGGGTTTAGGCTGCGCTGCTACCACGGGGGCCGGTTTCGGAGGCACGGCGGGATCCGGCGCCGGCTTTGGCCTGGGCTGCTGCGCCGCCGCAGGTTTAGGTTGTGCGGCCCTGGCTGAAGGCTGAGGGGCGGGAGCCTGAGCGGCAGGCTTAGGTTGCGGAGCGGGTGCAGGTATAGAATTGATCTGGGGCGTTTTCCCTGCCATAACAGCCCTTATAGCTTCGGCCATCTCGCCGCCGGTCTGGAAACGCTCCTCCGGTTTTTTCTTGAGGGCTTTTTCTATTACGGGCGCTATTGCGGGCGGCAGATTGGTTCTTATAAGCAGAGGGTCGGGATACGGGTCGCTGGTTATCTGGAACAGCAGGGTACCGATGGATTCCCCCCCTTTCCAGGGTCTCTCTCCGGTGAGCAGTTCGTAAAGAGTCACGCCCAGGGAGAAAAGGTCCGCGCGGCCGTCCACTTTTTTGCCGGCTATCTGCTCCGGACTCATATAATAAGGAGTGCCCAGCACGGTACCGGTGGCGGTTTTGGACGACTCCGTTATTCTGGCTATGCCGAAGTCCGCCACCCGTATGGTACCGTCGTCCAGCAACATGATGTTGGCCGGCTTTATGTCGCGGTGGACGATGCCGTTCTTGTGCGCGTAGTCCAGCGCCTCGGCCGAGCGGGCTATGTATTCAAGCGTTTTCTCAACCGGGAGCAGGTTGTCCTTCGCGGCCCATTTCTTCAGATCGTCGCCCTTCAGGAGCTCCATGGCTATGTAGGCTATGTCCTGTTCTTCGCCGGCATCAAATATTTTTACTATGTTCGGGTGGGTAAGGTTGCCCGCCGCCTGCGCCTCGCGGAAGAAGCGGTCCTTCTGATCTTTCATGGCTTTTTCTTCAAGGCCCTCCTCAAAGCGCATGGTTTTTATGGCCACCGAACGATTTATTTTGGGGTCCACGCCCAGATAGACTATTCCCATGGCGCCCTTGCCCAGTTCTTTCTTTATCTCGTAGCGGCCAAGCATGGGCGTGGCGGAAGAGCCGGCCATCATCATGGTCGCGTCGCTTCCGCCTCCCTTTCCGCCCACCGCGCCGAATACCGCGCCGTCGGCGGCTTTCTTCAAAACGTCTATTTTAGTCTTTATATCCTTGAATTCCGGGTCCTTGTAGGAGATATGTTCGTAGATGGCCACGGCTTTGTTGTACTGGCGTTTTCGCTCGAAATCCAGCGCCAGGTTGTAAAGCGTGTCCTTCATATTGCCGTCAAGCGGACACAGGCGAAACTTCTCAAAGGCCAGGTCCAGCATGCCCTGGCCCTGGAAAGAAAGGCCCAGCATTTTATTGGTCTCTATCTGCGAGACTTCTATAAGTTCCTTTGACTTTTCCGTGGAGAAGAAGCGCTTGGTGATAACGAAGATGTAGCCGGCTGTCAGCACCACGGAGGGATACATGATCTTCAGCCACAGGCTTCTGGAGGTGAAAAGGAACATTCCGGCGGCCAGCAGCGCTGCGAACATCCCGCCGGCCAGAACCGCGCCGGAGCCCGCTTTAAGCCGCGGCAACAGGAAGGCGGTGAAAAGGCCGGCTATAACGATAAGCCCGAGCTCGACAGGCATGGCCCATTCAGGGCGGGAGATGAAGCGGCCGGAAAGTATGTTGTCCACGACATTGGCGGTAAAATCCACCGCCGACATGGCGCTGTCGGCAGGGGTGACGTAAAGGCTGCCCACGCCCTGCGCGGTCAGGCCTATAAGCACTATCTTATCCTTGAAGGCCTCGGGAACTATCTTGCCCGTCATTACGTCGTAAAAAGAATAGTATTTAAAGGGCCTGGCCTTATTGAAGGCGATGAGGGCGGAGGAGAGCGGGTCCAGCCGCATCACGCTTTTGCCGAAAACTGCCGACGACCCTGGCGACAGGATTACCTTTTCAGGGGTCAGCCCCAGCCTAATGCGCACTATTTCCGCGGCGAAAGACGGGTAAAAGTTCTGCCCATAGGGGATGAAGGGGTATTCCCTGCGCACGGCTCCGTCCATGTCGCTGAACACGTTCACATGCCCGGCGCCCGCCGCTGAGGATGCAAGGAGGTCGATGGGGGCGGTTATGGCGGAGCCCTCGGCGGAAACTTCCGCCGGGCCGGCTTTGTGGGAGATGGAAGGGGCGAGCCGCGTCATCCAGCCAGGCTCCGGCCTGGGTTTTGATGCGGGGATGCCGGTGTCGAAGAAAAGCGGCAGCACCACGTTGCCCGCCGCAACCGTGGCTTCCGCCAGCTTCACGTCGTTGTCCATATCCTTTTTGGCCTGGTCAATGGCGCGCAGGAATTCGGAGTCTTTGCCGGTTTCCTTTATTTTTTTCTCCGCCACCAGCGCGGTGTATTTATTTTTTAGCAGGTCGGCCAGTTGGACGTCGCCGTTCTTTTCAGGCTCCGAGAAGAGGATGTTCAGGCCTATCACGGATGGCTTGGCGGGTTCCGAGGAGAGCAATATCAGCATGTCCGCTATTTTAGAGCGGGACCATGGCCACCGGCCGATCTTTGATATGCTGTCATCGTTTATCTCTATCACCGCTATGTCGCTCCTGGCGGGAACGCCGGCGCTAAGGCGCGCGCGGAAGTCGTAAAACTTCAGCTCGGCCGTTTCAAGCCCCGTGGCGGTGAAGTAGAAGAAGAGGGCAGCCAGCGTAAGCGCAGTTCCCCACAAGATGTCCGAAAAAATAAATTTACGCATTATTGACCAGTCCTCCAATACCAGTTGAAGCGCTGAAGTTTCCTGTTCTCTTTTGCTTCAGAATTTCAGTTCTTCAACTCCAGCCCTGTAGGCGGCAGCGAGTTCCTCTATGAAACATGCGTTCGCCATCAGGACAAGGAAAAGGGCTATAAAAATTATGCCGGCGGAACCGGCCAGCGTACCGCTTATCAGCAGACCCAGCGCCTTGTAGTATTCCAGCCTGGCCTGGAGTTGCAGTTTGCCGCGCTCCGGCGGTTTCACTTCGTCGGGGCGCCGGGGCAGCCTGGATTTCAGCGGGCGCCCTTCTTCGTCGTAAAGGATCCCCCCGGTCTGGGCGGCCATAACGGCCTGCCGATAGTTACGCAGGTTAATGTTGTTGGTACGCTTCGCCGCCTCGTCTTCTACCCGCGCCTTCCGGACTGTTATATTCTCAATCTGCGGATTGGTGAACATGGAGAACATGGCCAGGTTGGCCGCCAGGAAAAGGAACTGCGGGTTGAAAAACAGCGAGAACTCTTTTTGGGTAAGCGCCGCTATCAGGCCCAGCAGGGCGAGCAGGCCGCCTGCCGCCAGCCAGATCTTTTCCGGGTCTATCTCCGCTCCCGCCTTGAAATAGATGTAGGTGAGAGCGAGTCCGCCAAGGTAGGCCGTCACCGCCAGCGCTTTGAAAATCCAGTTTCCTTTGAAAACGGCTTTTGACGCGGCCAAGTAGAGAAAAAGGGCGTAAACTATAAGATTAGCTCCCGAGAATATGTTTTCGAGGCCTATTTTGAGAGCCAGGAAACCCCTGGTTACCGTATCCGCTCCCTGCGGTGCAGGTATGTACGCCCCGCCGGAGTAGGCGGCGACCGCCGCACCTAGGGCGAAAAAGGTATATCCCAGGGTGAATTTAAGCGGCTTCTGCCAAAGCGCCCAGGCGTATAGTACAAACCCAGCCACCGCCAGCATAAGCGCCGTTACAGGGTTTGAGGACAGCGGGGAAGAAAGCGAACCCGGAATCGCCCCAGAGGCGCCTGTCAGGATGAAGCAGCCTGTGCCTGCCAGCGTCAGCGCCAGGTGTACGGCCATCTTCAGGCTGTTATGCAGCGCCGCAAACTGAAGGACGGGTTTCTGTCCGCGCAACGCCGCCTTGTCCTGCAGGGTTTTCAGGGGCGGCGGTGGAGGTGGGGGAGCCGGCTGTCTGTCGGACGGATGGGGGTCGGACCTTTCCAGCGCGGTCTGCGGCGCGTTCGCCGCGGAGTTAATCCTGGCGGTAACTTCAGGGATGTCAAAAATTATTTCGTTAGAAACCGGTTCGGTGTAACCTTTGTCGGAATTGTATTTTTCAAATTCGGCGACAACCTCGCCGGCGGACTGGTAGCGTTCCTTCGGCTTCTTGTTCATCAGCCGCTCTATCACGCGGCAGGCCCAGAGCGGGACGTCCGGCCTTATCAACATCACGTTGGGAAGGGGGTCGCCGATGTGCTTGTGTATAACCTCAATTGAGGATTTGCCGTCAAAAGGGTACCTGCCGCTGAGTATGTAGAAGTAAGTAGCCCCGGCGGCGTAGAGGTCCGCGCGGCTGTCCACAGCGCCCGCCAGGCCCTGCTCCGGAGACATGAAATAGGCCGTTCCCACCATTTCCCCGGCCATCGTCAGTTGCTTCTCTTCGGTTATGCTGCGCGCCAGGCCGAAGTCCACTATGCGCGGGATATTGTCGGCGCCTACCAGTATATTGGAGGGCTTTATGTCACGGTGTATTATGGACTTGGAATGTGCGTGGCCCAGGCCCCTCAAGACCCCGGACATTAAATCGGTGGCTTCCTTCACCGGCAGCGGGCCCCTCACGGTTACCAGTTCCTGCAGGGTCTTTCCCTCCACATAGGACATTAATATGAAGTAAGAGCCGTTTTCCTGGCCGAAATTGTAAATCTGCACTATGTTGGGGTGGTCCAGCTTGGCTGCCGAGCGGGCTTCCCTGAGGAAAAAATCTATATTGCGCTGTTCCCGCGCCAGCCCGGGCGCGAGCAACTTTACGCAGACAAACTTGTCCAGCGCTTCCTGGCGGGCTTTGTAAACCGAGCCCATTCCGCCCTGGCCGAGTTTGCAGATTATTCTGCAACCCGCGAAAACGGTGCCGACTATATCAGGCTCTGTTTCCATCTATATGCGCCTGTCCCTCACGAAGATGCTTCCGCGTCTTGATGCCAGTTCTTTGGCGTAGCGTTTAAGCTCCGTCGCACTTTCCACTATCCTGGCGTAGTGTCTCTGCGTGTGCGGGGTAACTATGGCCACGGTCAGCGACATCAGCTGAAAATCTTTTGTCTTGTTCTTGCGGTCCATGGTGGTTATAAACCCGCGCCTGCGGTCTACTTCGTTGTAAAATCCGGGGATGAATCTGTCGAACTCTTCCGTGATGGCCCTGGCCGCGGTTTCAGAGGCGTCAGGCGAGGTTATCAGGACGAAATCGTCCCCGCCGACATGACCCACGAAGTAGCCGTGGCCTGCCACCGCCTTCGCCTTTTCGGTGAGCAGCAGGGCGATGCGCTTTATTACCTCGTCGCCTTTGGCGTAGCCGTAAACGTCGTTGTAGGCCTTGAAATTATCCGCGTCCACATAGCAGAAAGCGAAGGGTTCATTGTCGGCTATGCGTCGTGTCACCTCTTCCTCTATGGCCGGACTCCCCGGCAGGCGGGTAAGCGGGTTGAGCGCGGTATCGGCGCTTTTCCGCTTAAGGATGCGGTTTATCCTGGCCCTGAGCTCCCGCACGTCGAAAGGCTTTGTTATGAAGTCGTCTGCGCCAAGCTCTATCGTGTTAACCCTGGCATCCACCTCGGCCACTCCGCTGAGTATTATAACGGGAATGTCCCGCGTATCAGGGGCCTCGCGTATGCGCTTGCAGAGGGTATAGCCGTCTATGCCTGGCATGCGCAGATCCAGCAATATAAGGTCCGGTTTGTTGTCCTTGAGTAAAGGGATAACCTCTTCCCCGCTGTAACAGGCGGTTACGGTGTAGTTGTACTTTTCCAACACGGCGGAAATGAGCAGGCCCACATTAGGGTCGTCATCCACTACAAGCACTTTTTTCCCTGGCAAGTTTCCCCCAAAATCCGGTAAAAGCTATCGCTAAACGTGCACATTCATTATAAAAAATAACATGCAGGAAAGCAACCATGGGAGGGACTGCGGAGGGGGCTGTTTGAACATTTCCGTATTGCGCCCCATAAATTATAAAATAAATCCCATAAATGGAAGAAATCAACCAGGCCGGGGAAAGAAAGTTTACGCCTGGATTTATTTTTGCCGCGCTGCTGGGTTTTATACTCATTCCGCTGTACATTTACTGCCTGCCCCCGGCGCTTCCCCCCTATCGCGACTCGGGGGAGATGGCCTGCGCCGCTTGGACGCTGGGAGTGGCGCATCAGCCAGGATACCCGCTTTATATAATTTCCGCTAAACTCTTCTCGCTGTTGCCGCTCGGTAACCCGGCGTGGAGACTGAATCTTTTTTCGGCCGCCGCGGGGCTGGCCGGGGTTTTTGTTTTCTGGCGGCTGGCCGCGGCCGCATTTTCCCCCCTCGCCGCTTTCTTTGCCGCGCTGTTGCTCGGTTTTAATTTTACGCTGCGCACTGTTTCGAGCGTGCCGGAGATGTATGCCCTTAATTTCTTTTTTGCCGCCCTGCTCCTCTCCTCCGCCTGGCTCAACGGCGCGCGCGCCCTTTTCCTGTCGGCCTTCCTGTTGGGCCTCGGCATGGCCAACCGCATGGACCTGGCGCTGGCCGCACCCGCGCTGCTTGTGCTGCTTTGGCCCGCCATAATAGCGGGCGGGATAAAAGGCCTCTTAAAAGCCGCAGGGTTTTTCCTCCTGGGTTTTTCGCTTTATCTTTACCTGCCTTTCCGTTCGTCGGGCTGGCCGCTTTTTGACTGGAGCCATCCGGCAGATCTGAATACCTTCCTGGCGGTCATCACCCGCAAAAGCTACGGCTCAACGCTGGATCTCATCTCGCTGAATTACGCTCCCGGAGAACTTTTTCTGCCGAGCCTGAAATATTACGCGCTGCATCTCCGGGAAAACTTCAGCCTTGCGCTGGTTTTTGCCGCCGCCGGGATCTGGGCGGAGTGGAAGTTTAACCGCCGCCGGCTGCTGGCTTTCGCCGCGCTTTTCACCTTTGCCGGACCGGTTTTCCTTTTTCTGGCCAACATGCCCCCCAACCCCCACGCGCTTGCTATAGTGGAACCTTATTATCTGTTGCCGGACCTGGCCGCGGCTTTCTGGGCCGCGGCAGGGTTCTTTTACCTGGCCGGAGCGTTCCCGCGCGCGCTGCCGGGTTTTATTATCGCCGCAGCCGCCGCCTCCTCGCTTGTGTTTTATAACGGCGTTCACAGTTCGGCCAGGCGTTGGCTTTTCGCGGCCGAAGACTACGCCTCCGACGTTATGCGCGGGGCGCCGCCCGGCTCTGTGGTGGTCGCGAAAAAAGACGTGCAACTTTTTTCGCTCTGGTACCTGCAGGCGGTGAGGGGCTTGCGCCCGGACCTTAACCTGGTGGCGCAGGGTCTGAGCGCCTCTCCGTGGTATAAAGCCTCGAAGAGGCGTTATAGTCCGGGCCTGTCGCTTTTTAACCTCCATTCCGGCGACGAGACCGAGTGGCGGAACTTTGCCGCCGCTAATCCCGGCGGGGTTTATTCCACGATGGACGCGGAACTCCCGCGCGCGGTTCCCGCGCTGCCTTATGGGACGCTCAACCTGCTGTATCCCGCTGCGCGCGCGCAGGAAGGCCGGCCCTGGATTTTTTACTCGTTTCCCAGGTTGGACAGGGATTACAGGGATTTCTTTGACAGGGATATCGGCACTTCATACGCGCAGGCTTTCCTTGCCGGAGCCGCCAGGCGCAGCGCAGTGTCCGGCCTGGATGCGCAATCGCTGAGGGACCTGCGACTTGCCTCTCTTCTTGACGGGGACCTCCCTGATGCCCCGCTTTACGAAGGTTTTTATTATTCCTCGCGCGGCGACTGGCCGGCGGCTAGGGACTGCTTCAGGGCTTCCGCTGATATCTACGAAAGGCTGCTCCTGCTGAGCGCGCAATACTATGCGCTTCCTTCCCTTAGGGAAAGCCTCGCCTCTTCAAGCGCCTATGCCTGGCTTAATTACGGGGTGGCGCTGGAAAAACTCGGCGACAGGGCGGCAGCGGGCGAGGCCTACAACTTTTCGCTTAAGCGCAACCCGGGACTGGCCGACGCGCACTATAACCTGGCTATTCTCTACTGGAACCGGGACTGGAAAAAGGTGCGCGCTGAATTGGCGGAAACCGTGCGCCTGAACCCCAGCCACGCCCAGGCCGTGAGGTATCTTGAGCAGATAGTAAAGAATAAAGAGCAAAGGTAACTCAGGTAGACAGAATTCAGAATTCAGGAGTCAGAATGAAGATGCCAGCGACAA
>CAZYFL010000072.1:0-9824 GCA_964646805.1 uncultured Elusimicrobiaceae bacterium
CTGCGATTCAGACAGTGGGGAGGGCCGTCCGGGGGGCTGCCCTGCGCGCCCTTGCGGATGGGGGGCCCCGCCTCGTAGGAAACCACGCAAGGGTTTCCTCTTCCCGGGTGCGCAGGACAGCCCCCCGGACGGCCCGACTGGGCGGCGTTTAAACCGCAGGACTTTCGCTGCTGTCTGAATCGCAGACGCCCAGAGGTCAGTTACGACACTGCCACAGGCTTGAGCGCCTCTTCAAAGTGTTTCTTTAGGATTTTCAATTCCGGTTTCTTCCCGGACGCGGCCCCTGCGGCGCCGGCTGATCCCTTTCCTATATATTCCCTTATGGCGAGCATTGCCGCCTTCCTGCATATGCCGGCTATTTCCGCGCCCGCTTTACCTTCGGTCATGGCGGCCAATTCCTTTAGATCCACATCGCCGGCCAGGGGCTTATTCCTGGAATGTATTTTGAATATGGCTTCACGGGCGCGTTCATCGGGCTTTGCGACTTCCAATAAAAGGTCGAATCTTCCACTGCGCAGAATGGCGGGATCTATAAGGTCCACCCTGTTGGTGGCGCCCAGCACCATAACGCCTTTCAGCTCCTCTATCCCGTCCATCTCCGTCAGGAACTGGCTTATCACGCGTTCCGTTACGTGGGCATCCGTGGAACTTGAGCCCCGTCTGGGCACTATGCTGTCTATCTCATCAAAGAACAAGATGGCCGGCGAGGCCTGCTTCGCGGTCTTAAAAACCTCGCGGATCGCCTTTTCGCTTTCCCCAACATACTTTGAGATAAGCGCGGGGCCTTTGACCGATACGAAATTAACGCCGCTTTCGGTGGCGGCCGCCATCGCCAGCAGCGTCTTTCCCGTGCCCGGCGCTCCGTAAAGAAGCATTCCTTTGGGAGGATTCGTGCCGGCGTTTTTGAAGATATCAGGGTACTCAAGCGGCCAGACCACGGCTTCCTTCAACTCCTGTTTTATGTGCTCCAGACCGCCGACATCACTCCATTTAACGTCGGGAACCTCTACGAATATTTCACGTATGGCCGAAGGCTCAACTTCTTTCATGGCCTCCAGGAAGTTCTCCATGGTCACTTCCAGGTTCATCAGGGTCTCATACGGGATATCCTGCATTTCAAAATCAATCCTGGGCAGAATCTTTCTTAGAGCCGACATCGCCGCTTCCCGCGCCAGGGCCTCCAAATCGGCCCCGACAAATCCGTGGGTGATCCCTGCCAGTTTCTGCAGGCTTATGTCTTTAGCCAGCGGCATGCCGCGCGTGTGTATTTCCAGGGTCTGCAATCTTCCGTTTTTGTCGGGGATGGGAATAGAGATCTCCCTGTCAAATCTCCCGGGTCTTCTTAACGCGGGGTCCAAAGTGTTTGGGATATTGGTCGCACCGATGACAATGATCTGGCCGCGCGCCTCCAATCCGTCCAGCAGCGACAAGAGCTGGGCCACTACGCGCCTTTCCACCTGTTTTTCGCTGCCCATATCCTCACGCTTGGGCGCGATAGCGTCTATCTCATCAATAAATATTATGGCGGGAGCGTGGGCTTGCGCGTCCTCAAAAACGCCTCTCAGTCGCCCTTCACTTTCACCATACATTTTACCCATGATCTCGGGGCCTGAGATATGTGTGAAATAGGCTTCCGTTTCATTGGCCACGGCGCGCGCGATCAGGGTTTTTCCCGTGCCGGGAGGCCCGTAAAGGAGTACGCCTTTCGGCGCATTGATCCCCAGTCTTTCAAAGATCTGGGGATATTTTAAGGGAAGCTCTATCATCTCCCGGATTCGCTGTATCTGGGAGCCGAGCCCGCCGATATCCTCATAGGAAACTTTGGCCGATCTTGCCTCCCCTTTTTGCTTCGTCTCCATCCGGATTACGGTAGCGGCGGTTATAAAAACCACGCCGCCGGGCGTGGTGTCAACCACCTTGAAATCGCACGATTTTGAACCGAACAGAGTGGCCCTGACACTGTCGCCGGCTGTCAACGGCACCCCCTCTATAAGGGAACCGAGATATTTAACATCGTTGTCCCTTTGCGTCAGCGATGACACCGTCAAAGGCGCGAGCGTGATCCTGTCGGCTGGTTTATGGCCGATCTTGCGGATTTCCACTTTTTCGTCCAGGCCCGTTTGCGCGTTGCCCCTGGATATCCCGTCCATTTGAATAAGTTTCTTGCCACGCTCTTCGGCGTAACAGGGCAGCACTTTTGCGGGCGTTTTTCTTTTTCCCGCGATCTCGATGGTATCGCCGACCTCCAGCCCCAGGGTTTTCATATCCTCCGGGTCAAGCCTTGCGCACGCCCGCCCCGCATCTTTAGGCAGGGCCTCTTTTACCTTAAGGATTAAAGTCAAACCGTCCTGCTTCCTGCTCATGAGAATAACCTCTCTTTTAAGTTATCCAGCGACGCTATTCCCCGGACCTCCCGCGGCCAAAGGGGTATTATGACGGTAGATAAAGCGCTGAACCTGCTTCTTATCTGCTTCAGATAATCTTCCTGGGCGCGGCTTCTTTCCCGGCAAAACCCGCAATCCCCCGATTCCAGCACATTGTTGACTATAAGCTGTTTTACTTTTATCCCGTAGCGTTGCAGATCGCTTACCAGCCTTTCTGTTTCCGAGATCGCCATGTCTTCCGGGATGGTTACGGCGATGAACTCGCACCTGCTTTGATCTTTAAGAAGGCTTTCTATCCGCTTTACCGTTTTCTTCATCGTCAGCAGGAAGTCATCCCCCTCATCTTCTTTATATCTGCCGGAAAAGGTTTCCATCATATACCGGTATTTCCATCTCATTTTGCTCATTACTTTGATCCACTCATCCAGCAGGCCCGGCAGAGTGAGAAGCCGCAGTGCGTGGCCCGTGGGGGCCGTATCCACGATGTATTTATCAAATCCTCCCTTATCAATGAGGTCAACAATAGACTTAAAGCCCATAAGCTCGTCAATACCGGGGATAGGCAGAGTAAAAAGGGAGTCTATATCCTGCTGGTCCAGGTAAGTGGAGGTGTTTAATATCTTCTTTATCTGCTCCTCATTGCTTGCCTTAAACTGCGAAAGAGCTTTTTGCGCGTTGACTTCCAGCACGCTTAAGTTCTTTATTCCTTTAACTTCCTTTATCTCCGCGCCAAATTTCTGGTCCAGGCTGTCCGAAAGTGAATGAGCGGGGTCGGTTGAGATGACCAGAACCCTGAAACCCGCTTTGGCCAGGTACAGTCCCGCGCTTGAGGCGCAGGTGGTCTTTCCCACGCCGCCCTTTCCCCCGAACAGGATCAGCTTTAAGGCGGTTTCCGTGAGCCCGGTCAGCCCCGCGCTTCTGGTTTGAGTGTGAACGTCCATAGATACTGTGTCTCCGCTTTTTGCCCGCGGTCCGACCGCCGGCAGCTTGTCCATCTGAGCAGTTACGACCGCTTTAAGCGCATTTTTTTAGTTTCACTTCGAGGACGCCGTTCTTATAGGCCGGGATGGGAAATTCGGCCGCCGCTTTCGCCGGCAGCAGGACTTCCTTGCGGTATTTCCTGTCCCCGGTCGCGGCCTGGATGCCCAGGATGTCGCCGTTCAAAGACAGCTTTATGTCAGCTTCGTTGACTCCAGGCATTTC
The DNA here is from genome assembly GCA_964646805.1 of uncultured Elusimicrobiaceae bacterium. GTDB lineage: Bacteria > Elusimicrobiota > Elusimicrobia > Elusimicrobiales > UBA9959 > UBA9959. The sequence continues at coordinate 3,588 of CAZYFL010000072.1, forward strand.
CGCGCAGATCCGGATTTCCCCCTTTTCGTCAAAAACATCCACCATGGGCTCTCTTTCTTCTTCCACCTTCGGCCCTTTCGGGGTTTTCTTTATATTGCCGAACGGTTCCACCACGGTCTTGCCGCCGGTCGCCGTTTTAACGGAAAAGCCGAACACGCCCTTCATGCCTTTTTTAAGCCGGCCTAAGTCAATTTCGCCTTCCTTATTTATCTGCCCGCCGGCCTGCTCCAGGTTCGCCGCGAGGGCGGCCAGTTTCTCTATTCCGCTGAATATCCCGCCCAGGCTGATTTTGCCTATGCCGAGGTCAATATCCAGCCCGTCTTTTTCCTCCGCCGTCTTTTTTTCTCTGGCCATTTTTTTCTCCTTTAATCAATACTTCATCGGCAGCATTTTTACGCGCCTGGCGGAAATATTTTTAACGGTTCCGGTTTTTTGCCCGCCGGAAGTTTCCTGGCGCAATTTTTCCATCCACTTATTGACATCAGCCAGCCGTTTTTGAATACCGTTCTTCCTCTTATCCAGCGCGAACAGGTCTTTCTCTAATCTGTCCTTTTCTCTTGCGAACGTATATAATTCCAGATAACCCGACCTTTGCACCTTTGGCATGGACCGCGCGCTTGCCGACCGCATACCTTTTATGTCTCTTATATCCTTTACCTGCTGTATTCTTTTCATGTTCACACCTTAGTTCGCCAATTTACCGACTAAATCGCCGACCACGTCTTTTACCCTGTTCTGATTCGTTTTTGAGCCGACCCGGCTTGTTTCAGAGGCCAGGATATCCTGGCACATCTGCCTGAAACCGCCGTTGGCTTTTACGGGGGAGGAGCTCCTGGCCTTGAGCGTTTTGGCGATCATTATACAGCCGCGCACCGTGGGGGCGAACTCGCACTTCCCTGATTCCCGCAAACCCCTTACGATATTCACAATCGTTTCAACATGCGCTTTGGAGAGCCTGGATTTAGCCAGGGTAATTGCCACTTCCGTTTCATAGTCAAAGTGGTCCAAATCCATGGTAATCATCCTGTCCCTCAGCGCGTCCTGGCTCCTATGCACACCCGCGTACTCCTCGGGATTGGAAGTGAAAATAGCCGTAAAGTCGGGGTGAACTTTCAAATACGGTTCCTTACCTCTCCCCGCCGGCATATCCATTATCTTCTCCTGCAGTATGGAGAGAAGGATATTATTCGCCTCCGGTCTTGAGCGGGTGAATTCATCGTATATTAAGGTGAAGCCCTCCCTGCAGGCAATGGTCAGGCGGTTATCCACCCAGCGCTTTACCATGTCCTCTTCCATCTTTGAGACCCGCGAGATAAAGCGGTCCACAACCTTCCGAAACCTGTAACCATGGTCGCCGCCTACAAGACTGGAAGTTGTGAATTCTTCATCTCCATGAATCAGCATTGTCGGTCTTTTAAGCTTGCCAGCCACATGCATGGCGAGCGTGGTTTTGCCGCAGCCTGAAACCCCCCTGAAATGTACGGGAAAACCGGCTTTGATATAGGTAAGGGCCCGCTCCGTGACATCCTTTATATATTTTGTCTCCACAAAGTCCGGCATGGGGCTCGGCTCAAGCGCCGTTGTCAGTTCATCGGTCATTTTGTTTCTCCTTTTCTAACAGGGTCAATAACTCTTATACCGCCGCAGACGCCACTGGGTATGTTTTCGTTTGCTTTATGACCGGCGCCGTCACGATCAGGACATTGCTCTTTAGCCTCCCCACAAGTAACGGCGCCTCTTCCGTAACATACGGTGCAGGTCATACGACTATGGGGATGAATGCCGGTACCTTTGCAAAACGCGCATTTAACCATCGGCTCATCAACCTCGATCTTTCCCGTGCCGCCGCATACCTGGCATGCGGCCAGTTTTGACAGCAGATTGAAGGGGTCTTTGCCTTTACCCTTACAAAACGCGCACGTTATTTCACTCATAAGCGAATTATTCCTTTTCACCGGATGTTTACAGCGCCAGGCGCCTCCCTGGCCCAGAGGTCCCGCAATAACCTTTTTAATATAAGGGTACGGGCCCCCTGGGTCAGGGCGAGAACCACCGGGCTCTCCCCTGAGCTGAGAGCCAGAAGAAGAGGTTTAGCTGTTCCTCTTTCCTCTTCTCTTCCCTTTCTTCCCATCAGCCCCTGCAACCACAGCCACCTCTTCTCCGGCTTCACTCACGGGGGTTACTCCGCCTTTCCTGGATTTGGCTAAAGAACCAGCCATTCCCCGCCACGCCGCTTTTGCCTGTGCCATTTCTGAGTTATACTCACCCAGGAGCTTCTCCACTTCATTTACTATACCTCTGACGTCTTTCCGGATATCTCCCATCATACCCGTGAAGTTCTCCATTCTGGCGGTCTCGCCTTGTGTCAGGTCTTTCTTTTGCTGTTCACTCATCTCCGCATGGGCGCCATGGAATTCCTCAAGCCTTCCCCGTACATAGCTTCTGAGGTCCTTAAGGTCTGTTTGAATATTACCCATCATAGACTTGAAGTCTTCAAGCCTGCCTGTCTCCCCCTTTATCCGCGCATCACTGGAATCAATGATGTTTTCCGTGATCCTCTTCATGTCGTCGGCTATTCCCATTTTCACTTCCTCCTTTATTTTTTACCTTGTGAATATTACTTCCCGCTCCCGTATAGGCCTATTTGCTTCCGGCCCCTGCTCCCACTTTATCGCTCCCCAACAGTTCCGCCACCTCATCTTTCCTGTTTATTTGAAGCGTCAGGCGCTTTTCCTTCTGGTTTCCGAATTCTTTAACCATCAGTTTTAAATCTTTTATCCGCAGGGCATTTCCCCTAGCCAGCAATTCCCGCAGTTTGGCGGCCGAATGGCGCTGCTGCTTCTGGAATTCCAGCAGCATGGAGGTTACACTTCGCTTCCTTCCCTCCTGTTCGGCAAGAATAGCTTTGATATGTGTTTGGAATTCTTCAACTCTTTCTACTTCGCCGCCGGCTAAAGCCTCTTTTAACTCTCCCAGATTTTCCCGTAAAGCCGGCGCCATGGCTTTTTCCTTATTTATATATTCCTTTAATAACTCGCCCACTTCCTTTTCCCTTTGTGCCTGAGTCGCCTGGATTCCCTGCATCATGTTATTAAAATCTTTTTTTCTAAGATGCTCTGTCCGGGCAAGGATATCCTGTACTTGGGCGCGCATTGTTTCTCTTTCCCCTTTAATATCGCCGAAAGAACCCTGGAGACCGCCGAGAACGGAATACGCGGCGTCAAAAAATGAGCCAACGCTTTCAACTCTTTCCTCGTAGAAAGAAAGGACGTCTTCCACCGTGTTTTTTAATTTTTTCATTTCCGGCCTCTGTAAAGGAATCTGCAGGAAAAGGATTTTCTTGGCGAACCATGCTTTCCGGCCCCGCGTTACGCGAAACCTAAGGATGACACGGCAAGAACTCCTTTTGCCGGCTTAGGCGGCTGTCGCGGTCAGGCCGATGGCCTCGGCGTACTTGAGGTACGTCTCAACGGATGCGATCACTACGCGGGCTTCTATCGCGAGTATCTCGATACCCACGAGCGAAACCCTCACCCACGCGTCAACCACTACGCCTTTGTCCAGTATGCGGTCGATGACTTCGACCAGGCTGGATGAACCGATCACTTTTTCTACGGCCATGTTTTTGTCCTCCATCCGACAATTTAACTTCCTATAAACATAGGTTACGACATCCGGCGCTGGGGCGGAATAATGTTTAAGGATTAGAAAAAAAAGGCGACCTGCCAAAACAACCCAGCGGGTCGGTTAAAGTTGTTATGGCGGAAAGAATCAGGAATTAAGGACGGGGGATAAAAGAACCGGCGGCTTTATAATTTCGCTATTCCCTCTTTAACGGCATAGCGCACGAGGTCGGTCTGCTTGTGAATATCCAGCTTGAGGGCTATGTTATGCCTGTGGACATGGACGGTATTCCCGCTGATTTTAAATTTATATGCGATTTGCTTGTCACCCAGACCTTCCGCTATCAGCTGGATAATTTCCCTTTCCCTTGAGGTAAGGCTGGAGCCTTGTTTTTTTAATTTATCAAACGGCGCGTCAAGAATATCGTCAATTTCAACGCCGGACACGGAGGGGCTCAGATAATATCGCCCGTTATAAACCATACGCAAGGCGCAGACAAGATCCTCGGCCGCGCTTTCCTTTATCAAATAGCCCCTGGCGCCGGCGCGCAGGGCTTTTTCAATCGTGGGTCTGTCGTCATGCATGCTCAGAATTATTATTTTCGCCTTTTTATTTTTACGAAGCAGCCGGACCATCACCTCCAGACCGTTTAAGAACGGCATGGTAATATCAAGCACATAGATGTCGGCAGGCGTTTTTTTCGCCAGTTCCAGCGCCTGATTGCCGTTGAAAGCTTCTCCCACAACAATAATGTCGGGGGCGGTTTTTACCAGCACCGCTTTAAGACCTTCTCTCACGATGGAATGATCATCGGCCAGGATTATTTTAATTGGCATTGGAGAGTTCCGGTTTCGGCACAGACGCCGGCCGGCGCGGAAATTCGGCTTTAATGACGGTACCCCGCCCTGGTTTTGAATCAATGCTGAGACTGCCTCCGACGGACTCGGCGTCTTCGCGCATAATTTTCAAGCCGAGGCTTGATTTTTTAAATCGTAGCCTGCCCGCGTCAAACCCGCGGCCGTCATCGCTGACGGAAATCATCACTTTGCTGTCGTCGTGTTTTATGATGAGTTCCAGATTTTTTGCTTTGGAATATTTCGCCGCGTTATTGAAAGCTTCCTGCACCAGCCTGTAGACAATCATCTCCGTAAGATTATCGGCCGTTCTCCCGTTATCAGGCAGATTAATGCTGTGGGAAGTTTTGATTTTCACGCGACCGCTGAACCGGGAAACGAATTCGGATATAGCTCCTGAGAGCCCCGATGTTTCCAGGGCGGGCGGCCAGATATTCACGCAAACAGTTTTCATCATGGCGGCCAGAGATTTAACCAGTTTCTTCGTTTGTCCTACTCTCGCGACGGCGCGCGTTGCGCGGCCATGTTTGATTTCTTCCTCCACAAGGAGCAGGGAAGAAGAAAGGCCCACCTGCATGTCGCCTATCGCGTCGTGGAGAATGACGGAGAATCTTCTTTTTTCCTCCTCCTTCACGCGCATGATCCATCTGGAAATAAGCCTGCGCTCTTCCTCTATTTCCCTGCGCTCGGTGATGTCCAGGGAGACTGCGGTGATGCCGATAATATTGCCCCCGGCGTCACAAAGAGGATTCAGCGTTAGTTCATAGAAAAAAGGCTTGCCGCCAATTTTAGTTTGCGCCTCGCAACGCGTGGATACCCCGGTCTCCAGTACTCTCCGTTTGAGGTTGATAAGGCGCTGCGCATTTTCGGCCCCCAGGAGATCTTCGTCTTTCCTTCCCAAAGTCGTTTCCGGCTTAAACCCCGGATGCGGATTGAATATCTTCGTGTAGCGCAAATCCCGATTCTGCTGAAACACCATGATCGGAGAATTTTGCAATGCTAGGCGAAAGAGCTCCTCGCTGGCCCGCAGAGCCTCCTCCGCCCGGGTGGCAGCCTGAAACGCTTTCCACTCGCGCAGGGCGCGCTTTACGGTGCGCGGCATATCAGCGAAAGCTCCGGGGGATTTAGCTATGTAATCAAGCGCACCCGCTTTCATGGCCTCCACAGCCCTGCTCTCGTCGCCATGACACGTTATTATCACTATGGGAAAGGGATTGGCGGAGAGCGGTGGATTCAGGGCTTCCAGGGCGCTACCGTCAGGCAGGGTCAAGTCCAGCAGGGCGATGTCCGGCGGTTTGGCGGCGATAAGCCCGCGGTACTCCCGCAGAGTAGAGGCCGCGCGGACCACGGCATTCTCCCCCGCAGCCCGGAAAGCGCGCCGGACGGCCTCAATATGCGCCGGCTCGTCGTCAACGATGAGGATGTTCATGGTTCTCCACGATAATATTTCTGTTAGACCGGGAACTTGTTCCACATCAGCCAGTATGAACAGAACACTTCCATAAGGCTGGAGAAACCCTTGAAATCCGCGGGTTTTACCAGGTAGCTCGCGGCGCCATTAGCATAGGCGGCAGCCACATCCGACCCGGCATTGGAAGTGGTAAGCACCACCGCGGGGATATTTACCAGTTCCGCGTCCTCCTTCATAAGACGCAGCACTTCCACCCCGTCCACTTTGGGCAGACGCAGGTCCAGCAGGATGACCGCCGGTTTGGGGCTGGTTGTGGGGTCTGCGTATGGGCCCTTGCGGGAAAGATAA
>CAZYFL010000073.1:0-9818 GCA_964646805.1 uncultured Elusimicrobiaceae bacterium
CAGAATAATCTGCAACTTCTTACTCCTGACTACTGAATTCTGACTACTGTCTACTTGAGTAGTTACGAATTGACGAATAAAAAACCCTGCGGAAATATTCCGCAGGGTTTTTTTATGGCGTATTCGCGTTATCCGCCCTCACCACCCCTGTCCCTCCCCGGTCATCTGCTCCAGGCGCTGCTCTACTATTTTGGACTTGCCGGCCTTGCGGCTCTCGATGTCTTTCCTGAGCTTGCCCATCTCCCTCTCCATATGCTTCACACGCAGCTCCTGGCCCCTTGTTCTCAGGTCAAACAGCTCTGAGAGTTTGCCCTTTAGGCTTTCCTTTATCGTTTTTTTCTCGTCGTCGGAGGCTTTGTCGTATTTAAGCGACAGTTCCTTGCTCTCAAACTCCAGGGACACCGCGCGCACGACGTCCTTTTCTATGCTCTCGTCCTGCTCCATCCTGGCCAGCCCAAACATTTTTCCGGATATCTGCAGCAGCATCCTATATTTGGCCGGGGCTATCTCGCGCAGGCCTTCCACCTTTTTTGCAAAGACAGGGTCGTGCTTCGTTATCACGGCCAGTATTTCATTTTCGGGCATAAAGCCGGGGTCGCCCTCCCTCTTTCTCTCGCGCATCATTTTCTTTTTCATCATCATCTCCGGGCTGCCCATTCTGTCTCTCATACCGGGTCGCATCTTGTCGCGACCCCGGTCCATGCCGGGCTGTATTCCAGGCTGCTCCGGACCGCTTTCCGGCATTTCAACTTCCTCTTCTTCACCGGGGCCTTCCTGCGCCATTAAGTTCAACGCCGACCCCGAAACGAGCGCCATCACCGCCGTCCACATGACAATTTTTTTATTCATATATCCTCCCCATCCTTTAAACTTGACTCCACCCTTTATCCTTTAGCCTTCATCCCTTAGCCTTTTCTCTGCCAGTCTCTCGTCTTCCAGCGCGCTGTACCTATACTCCCAGTCGCTGGAGACAGTGGCCATATCGGACTGCGCCTGATACATTGCATACTCCACTGAATCCAAAGCGGAGTCCACCCGGCCGTTCCATGCCAAATCTGCCGGGGCGCCGCGGCCGGAGAATATGAAACCCACAGCCACAAGCGAGGCCAGCGCGCCGGACAAAAAAGCTTCGCCCCAGTTGAGAGAGAAACCGCGCAGCCGCCTGCCTGTCGGCAGGCAGGCGCGGGCGGCGCGCATTACGGTTTCAACGGCGACTGCGGACGGCTCCGAAACGCGCCCGGACAGGCGGCCTTCCGCAGCCTTAAGCGCGGCCAGCTCCCCGCGGCAAACGGCGCAGCCGGCCAGGTGTTTTTCCACTCCGGCCTTCAGCTCTTCCACGGCTTCGCCGTAGAAGTAAAGGATAAGTTTTTCTCCGTACCCGCAGTTCATAAAAAGCTCCTGTAGATATAACGCGCGGCCCCCTGGTTTTATTGCACAGCTAACCTGAAAAATGCAGTTGGAGTGGTATAATCGTTGGGCCAGGCCGGATTATTTTATTCCGTCGTTCCGGCGAAAGCCGGAATCCAGGTCTCGTCGGAATCTGGACACCGGCTTTTGCCGGTGTGACGAATCAACTGCAACTTTCAGGCTAATACTGGTAAAGGCGGCGGTATAGGAGCCTCTACCTGAGCAGACTCCTTAGGGTCGGGAAAAACTTTTCAGGTTTCTGGCGTACGCATCAAGGGGATAGGCCAGCAAAAGACGCTTAAGATGATCCTCCAGGAGGATTTCCTTTTTCATTTCTACCAGCACATTGGCCTTCTGCTCCATCAGGGTAAGGTCAATTGGGTCGCTTTTTAGATACGCATTAACCTTCTCAAGGCCTTGCGGCCAATTCTTTTGCTCAATCAGGGCGCGAACCATGGCCTGCTGCGTCTGCAAATGCCCCGGATAAGAGTGGAGGATATTTCCGGCCTCAGAGGCAACCTCACTCCACTTGCCTTGCGCCGCATAAACGGCAATCAACCCCTGGCGCGGCACAATGGCTTCGGATTCCAGTCTCAATGCGGCCCTGTAATGCTCAAGAGAATTCGGATAAGTCCCTTGAAGATAAAAGAGCCAGCCCAGCCTGAGATTGAGAAAATAATCCCCCTTTGCCTCAAGATAGGCGGGCATAATAGCCTCAATAGCCTCGCGGAATTGCTTTTTGGACTCCAACTGATACGAGGAGAGAACTCTTTTCCCCGGGCTGACCGGCGGTTCTCCGGCCCGGGAGGCATTGGAAAAAACAACTAAAGAAACAACGATTAAACCAGACCATTTCATAGAAGACTCCTTTTTAGTAACTGCTCAGGTAGCCAGAATCCAGAAGCCAGAATTCAGAATAATCTGCAACTTCTTACTCCTGACTACTGAATTCTGACTACTGTCTACCTGAGTAGTTACCCTTTTTTAGATAAACAGACTCAACGACGCTCCATAACTATAGGAAGAAACGGCAACAGCCGATACGGAAACGTTTTCAACCGCGCCGAAAACGATCAGCCGCACAAGGGACGACGAGGCAAATGAATATGACAAACGCGCGCCGCCGGTGCGCTTGTCGCCCACATTATAGGGCACGCTTCCCTCGCGAACGGCGAATACCTGTTTTCCGATCCATGCCCCGCACAAAATCTGGTGGGGGCCGGAATAAAGACGGATCGCCGCATCGATTGAGGCATTATATTTATTGAAGAGAGCATTGGTTGAATCATCCGGATACCCCGGATAAATCACAATGGCCTTCAGCTCCCCGTAGACCGAACTGTCAAGGCCGAGGTCGGCGAGGCGCCCCCCCCCGCCCATAGAATACTGATATACCGACAGATTCCGTGAAAGGTAATTCGTGTAGCCGGACAAACTCAATTCAATGAGCCTATAGGCATCCCTGCCCGATTTTTTTAAGGAAAGGGCCAGGATATTCCCGCCGTCGGTTTCAGCGCCGTTGTTCTCCAGTCTGATGTACCCGGCCCGGCCGCCCCATGAAATCCCAAATCCCCTGCCGTACGAAGCGGCGAACTGATCCTGATAAAAATCCCCGCCGGGGCTAGGCGAAGCATTTTTCATGGCCAGCCGGTCATAGGCCAGCGTGAAACTCCGTGAGAGATCCGCTATAGACGCGGAGACCCCGGAAAAACTTCCGTTCTCAAAGTTAACTTTGCGGCTGTAGGCCAGCTTCCCGTAATGGACTTCGGGAGTCACGAAGACCGTTTTTTGTTCCGGGACGGCTTTTCCCCTGATTTTTTCCACATACCGCTTCTCTTCGGGCTCCAGCGAGTCAAGCTTGAGGTATTTTATATTCGCCTGCGCATCCCGAACCTGATAAAGTTTATCCTGGCAGTAGATGACATAAAACAGGGCCTTGTTGCCCAGTTCTATGCTGCTCCAACGCACATAATCAAACTTGTTAAGGGCCTCCTCCCACCGGTGTTCTTTTACCAGCGCCAGCGCCGATCTCATGATTATGCCGCATCTCTCGTCATATTTCATTTTCAACTGTTCAATATAGGCTTTCTGGTATTCATTGAGTTTTTCCGGTTTCAGATACTTTATGCCGGAATATGCCCGGTCAATCCAATCAAGGTGTGTCTGGCAGTAAATAATGAGGAATAACGCCTCATTGGAATACTCGCCGCTCTCCCAATAAAGACCTTGCAGTTGGGGGATAGCAGCCTCATATTGTTCCGTCCTGATAAGTTCCATAATCCCGTACATTTGCCCGGCATCGTCGGCGCGAACGGGAGACGCGAGTGTAATAACAATTAAACCGGCGGTTAAAAACCCCAAAAGTATCTTCATACCCCACTCAACCGGCGCTTCCTGCCGCTACTGCGGGGGCGGTGAAATCAGCGGTTTCTCTGGTCAATTTCACCTGCCCTACGCTGATCTCTTTGATTCCTGCCACGGGATCAAGAGACGCGAGCGTCTCCACCCTGCTGTTGAAAAACAGCGCCTGCCCGCTCAACCTCATCCCCGTCGGATCAAGCCTGTAGCAGGCATCGCGTTTACGCCGCAGTGTTTCTGAGAAAGGATCAATGACCTGGAGGAGGATACGTTTTAATCCCCTGTTCGTGACAGCAAGAGGAAGCCGGTCTTTCCATCTGTATTCGCAGCCGAACGTCAGGGGCAGGCGCGGAAGAGCGGCCATCAGCAGGTTTAAGGGGCTTTCCCCGGAGCATTGCAGGTCATAAACGTAAAAGCTCCGCCGGTCATTCCAGAACGACAGCCGCCCGTTTCTTTCGTCCCCGAAAAACCATTGACCGGTCCGCTCATCAAGCCTGACTTTGATGTTTATGTTTGTTTTTTTTCCGTTCCTTTCAAGAATAAAATGAAGTTCCTGGCCAAGTTTCAACCCGAACGAATACGGCAGGATCTTATTAAACGGGAGAGGAGACACCTTCATTCCCTTGCGGGGAACAGTGAAGAAATAAATCTCCCGCCCGCTCTGCCAGGTCTTGAACCTGAAAGGCATTGCAGGGGCGCCCAATATCGCGCTTGCCTGCACCTGCAGGTGAAGATGGGGTTCATGAGAATGTCCGCTGTTTCCGACTAAGGCGACCGGCTGCTCCGCGTAAACCCATGAACCGACCCCGACTTTAACGGATTTCCTCTGAAGATGCGCCAGAAGAACGTATTGGCCCGCCGGCGTCTTTATTATCACATAATTTCCCCAGTTGTATTCCAGGTCGTTGCGGCCGATTTTATTGTCGGGACGCTCGTTCTCAACGCGCACCACCTCTCCATCGCACGGGGAAACGACCTGCGCTCCGAAAATATAGTAATCTCCCGTATTCGCCGGGTCCAGACGGTATGATTTCCCTGACGGATCGGTAATAAAAAAATCCAGGGCGAACCGCCAGAGGCCGACATGCGTCCATTCGCCGTCAATCCCCTGCATGACGGAAGATTCCTGAAGAATAGGCAGGTCCAATACCGGCGTCTCCGCTCCAAACCGCTCCTGCCTGGAATTATGAAGCTCGGCCGTCGTTTCCATTTTTGCGGCTGTCTGGGCCGGACACCACCAGGGCCGGTAGGTCCTGACAAAATCAAGAACCAGGAGCGCGGAGAGGCAGAAAGGGAATGTCAGCGGGGAAATATCTCCTGTAAAGGAAAATAATTTATAAAACGCCCCTTCTATCGCGACCGCGAAAAAACCCCCGGCGGTGGCCATAGAGACGGAGGCGCGCGAAAAGGAAATAAAGATCCCCCCCAGCGCTACGCTCGTCAGCACAATATTGAACGGGGTTGAATAATGCGCGGCCCCTGGAATCAGGCCGTAAAAAACTACCTGGCTGAGCATGGCCAGAAAAAGACCGTAACAGACAAGGATAAGCTGGAGTCTTGAATAAAAGAGAAGAAACGCCAGAACGGCTATTCCCGCGAAAGCGCCCGGCAGGAAGATAATGCTGCCGAGGGTTCTGATGAGGGCGGAGAGCGCTTCCCAGCCGAAAAAAACGGCCGGGGGGAACGGGTTCTGGAGCAGATAGGGTTTGTAATTAACGAGGGACGCTATGGAGCTGCCCCACAGGAAAGTCACAACTCCCACAATAGAAAAAGGCAGGGAAAGAGCGGGGAGGCCCCTGCGGGCGAGAACATTCATAACAGGGCCGGTTACCGCCAGGATGCCCGGCGTGGCGACAAAAAGGACCATAAGCCCGGCGGGACTCAACTTAAAAAGCGAGCCGAAATACAGACCCAGCAGGATGGAATTACAGACAGCGACCCTTGCGAAAATGGAATCCTGCAGAGTGGGATTTACGGCCCTGAGAATCCCCAGCGCGCAGAGCCCGGCCAGGAGGCCGTGCGCCCCGATGTTCGGAACAAGGAACGTGCAACAAAGGATTAGCGCGCCGAACCAGGTATTCCCGACGAAAAAGATATCCCCGTAAGCTCCCGCCAAAAAAGAAAGCGGGCGGCTGATCTTTTCTATTTTTCGCAACGGAGATCTTTGGGCAGTTGTTCGCATATATCCATGTCCGCCAGATTCTCACGCGACCGGATCAGGTCTACGCTCCCATTTTCCCTGATAAGCACGACAGCCGGACGGTATTGGCTGAATTGCGTCCACAGGGTGGTATTATATGCCCCTGCCGGATGGATGATAAGGTGTTTTCCCCGGGGAAGACGCGGCAGCATGATGCTTTCGTCCAAAACGTCAATATTCATGCATAAAGGCCCCATAAGAGCCGAAGGGGCCGGCAGCGATTTCTCAGGGGATTCCAGGAAGACCTTGTGTCGGTACCACGTTGAAGTGTACATGATATTGACGCCGGCATCCAGCACATACGCTCTCCTGGCATCAGGCAGCAGCTTAGACGCGACTACCGTCGTCACCAGATATCCGGCTTCGTCTATAAGATAGCGCCCTGTTTCCAGGACAAGCTCCGGCAAAGGCCTGCCGGAGAGTTCTTCCTTCAAGGTTGAAGTTATCGCCTCGGCGTAGTCTTCTATCTTCGGGATCGAGATCTCCGGGGGCTGGTATATCCCCCTGAGCCAGTTCATGGAAGCAAAGCCTCCTCCCAAGTCTATGTAGGAGACGCCGCCCCCCGTCACTTCTTCCACCACCTTCATCATGGCAACCATTTTTTTCGCCGCCAGACGATAGGCGTTCTTATCAAGAATAAACGTCCCGATGTGCGTGTGGAGCCCCTCAAGAGAAAGCCGCCGCTTGAAGCGGATCCTCTCAACGGCCTGCCTGGCCTGGCCGTTTTCATAGTTGAAACCGAAACGGCTCCAGGGCGGAAATATCCCCGTATCCATATGTATCCTGATCGCTACCCTGGGAGTCGTTCCCAGCTCCGCCGCGATCCTCTCCAGATCCCCGATCTCATCGGTGGAATCAATATGTATCCTGGCCCCCTCGGAGACGGCCAGCTTAAGACTTTCATAAGGCTTGTAAGGGCCGTTGTAGATTATCCTTTTCCCCGGCACCCCCAGCGAGCGGGCCCTCTCGTACTCAAACCCGCTGACAACCTCGGCCCAGGCGCCCTCCGCGTGAAAGAGCCGGCAGATTGTCTTGAGATAATTTGTCTTATAACTCCAGCCGAACGTCACTTTCGGATAATTTTTCCTGAAAGCGTCCAATGTTTTTTTGAACCTGCTTTTTATCTGCTTCTCCGAGAAGACGAACAGGGGCGAGCCGTATTTCCCCGCCAGTTCGGCGACCCTGGCGTTGTCTATCGTTTTCATAACCGGGACGGAATACGCGGGAGCCATTCCGTGTTTGGTGACGAGCGGATTGTCTATCCTCATAATATGGGGGTTTTCATAGTTTTTAGTCTTGTCTGCCGGCATAAAATCTCCTTACTGAAGCGCCAGCCGGGAATACTCTTCCAGACCGGTGACAATTTCATAGGTATAGCGGACAAAAAGCCTTCCGGCCTTATAGTCACAGGAACGGTCGCATTTGCCTTTTGTAACAAGATTGATGAGTCTTTCAGGCAGATTGATCCCCGCTGCCGTGGAAAAATAGACCCACGCGGGAAAGCGGGGATTTACTTCAATGACATAGAGTTCCCCCCCGCTCTCAATACACTCCAGTTCAAACGGGCCTCTCCATGAAGTTTTTTTAACAAACAGTTCCGCCAGCCGGAGCAGTCCGGGGTGGGCTATGGTGACGCCGGTCCATATTTTCCCGATAGCGGTCGTCGTCATTTTTTTTATCGCCACCATGCCGCAGGATCCGCCCTTCCCGTCGCCCAGGCCGATCAGGTTTATTTCTTTTCCATATATGATCTTCTGAACGAGGATCGGCGCGCCCCACTCGTCGGCTATCTCCGTAAATCTGCGCGCCGCATCGTCGATATTATTAACGATATAGGCCTTATAGTATTTCCCTTTTATCACGCATGGAAACCGACCGCCTTGTCCCAGGCAGGCCGCAAGCTCCCCGATAGAATTAACGATCGCTGTTTCCGGATAAAGCGCCCCGAAAGATTTGCATATCTCTCCGAGGCGGTCCTTGTTCCGGATCTCAAACTGTCCGGGCGTAGGCAGAAAAGTTTTAATATTCAGCTTTGCAAGGTCACGGGCGTGTCTGATATAAAGCGGCAGCTCCGCGTCCAGCGACGGGATTATTATATCAAGACCCCGCTCGCCTTTGATTCTCTTTAAGCTTTCAAGGATCGCGGGCCAGCCTTTTGCCGGAAACGGGAGGCGGTAGCTCGTCTCAAAAAGAAAATCCATGTAATTGCCGGGGTCGTTCACGTCGTAACTGAGACCGATCAGGCGCACGTTCAGACCTGATTCCCTGAGGCTCCTGGCGACGGGAACCCCCGGGCCGGGATTGTCGGTTGCATTGATCCCCGAAAGGGCCACGTAAAGCGGCGCTTTCATTATTCCAGAAGTCCCTGGAGTTTCAACTGAAGCTGGAACTCCTGGACGTCCTCAAGGGCGCTTTCAATAGAAAGGCCGTAATGGGCGGAAAGTATTTTTGCCGTTTTCCGGATGTTTTCACCCGCCTGCAGACACGCCATAACATGTTGAGCGCTTTCGTTAAGCCTGTAGCTCTCGCCCGTTCGCGGATCAAAAGCAAACCCCTCTTTATTTATTGTCAGTTCCTTCAGACGATTCATAAGCATCCTCCGCGTACTGCCCAATGACTTCTACCGGCAGGTCACCGGCAAGACCTAACACCAAAAAAATCACGTAACAACCCGCCGTCATTCCGGCGAAAGCCGGAATCCAGAAACATCGGCGGTACTGGACCCCGGCTTTCGCCGGGGTGACGTCAAAGTGGTTTCGCCAGAACGGTGAAAAATGTCTCGACGAGACCTCCGCCTTACGTGAGCTTTTGGGTATATCACCTCTAACCTGAACTCTGCGCCATATTGACGGATGGCTGTCACGTAGCGTTACTTTGATTTGATAAATTTTCCGGTTTCATCTGCCTCCGCGTTTCCTTTATTCAATCTCTTTCTTCTTATGGTGCGGCAGATAGTTTTCTTTTGAAACTATTTTTGTGCCTGTGCGGCGTTCAATGTCTTTTCTCGTTCTGCCAGCGACATCCCCACCGTCTTTCGCGTCACATCTTAATTTCGGGAAGCCCAAAGAGTCCCGGTCCTGCGTGAATTTTGTGGTGGCGGCCTCACCCAGCATTGTGATAATGAGTTCAAGGTCCGTCATATGGTCACGCAGATTCTGCTGCTTAAGGCCCTTATGTTTTTTGTACGCGTTCACTTTCAGGTCAAAAGCGCCCTGCATAATCTCGTTCGTTAAAATCGCGTACTCTAGGTCCGTCTCAGCGCCACGGGCATCCCATTCATCTGTCAGCTTTTGCCTGACAGCAACGCCACGCAGCCGCTTTTCTATCCATTCCCTGGGATAGCCCTTTTTTGTATAGAGTTCTTTTGTCCGGAGCATTCCAAGCTCTGGGTTTTCTATCTCATCAATACGCTCTTTGCCAACCCGAGCTAGCCAGCGCTTAAAAGGCTCAGCTTTTTTTGACGGGATGGACTGGATAATCCTAAACACACCTTCAGTATCTGCGCAATCGGTTTCCCTCTTTTTACCATCTGGCGCTGTAAGTTTGAACTGTCGACAAACTGTCGACAGTTGAACCCCGACCTCATCCTGCTCTCTAATTTTCATTTTATACCAGTAATCCCTGGGGTTCTCGCTTCCGGTTAAAGCCGCCACGACATCCACCACAGAAACCCACCAAGCCTCATCAGCCCAGAGCTTCCGTATTTTGTTGCCCTTAAAAATCTCAATTTTAGCCAGTTCTTTTGCCATAATGCCCATCTGACTTTTACCGGCAGGGAAACGGCAAGACCTAATACACTTTCTCGGCGCACAAGATTTCAGATTATCTGCGCCTACCGCAGCGGAACCCGATG
>CAZYFL010000074.1:0-9800 GCA_964646805.1 uncultured Elusimicrobiaceae bacterium
TATTAAGCGCGGCCAGTTTGCTCTTGGCTATTGCCGCGCCTGCTGCCACATCAGCATCCGCTATATTAAGCGCGGCCAGTTTGCTCTTGGCTATCGCCGCTGAGGCGTTTATGTCCGCGTTCATTATGGCGCCCGCCACTATTGAGCCGGGTCGCACGCCGTTGGCGGCTACCGAAGACGCTACCACTGTATCGGCCAGCGTGCCGGCTGATAGCGCGGATAATGCTACCTTGCCGGCTGTGGCTATCTGCGCCAGATTCGCATCCGTTATGCCGGCTGTGCCGCTTAGGTCGGCATTCACTATATTCAAAGCCGCCAGCCTAGTCTTGGCTATCGCCGCTCCCGCGGCAATCTCAGTGTTGGTGATTCCAGACAGCCTGCTCAAAGGAACTGTTCCAGATCCCAGATTAGTGGCGTTTAACGCAGTCAGGGCGGAACCGTCCGACGCGGGCAGTTTGCTTGTACCATCCAGCCTGACCAGTTGGCTGGCGCCGTTGAAAGTGTTGCCCTGCAGGGTGACACTTGAAGAATTGAGTGAAATATTTGCTTCACCGGCAGGACTGTCAACCACATCAAATTGGCTGCCGTCTAGATCCAGTACGCTGGTGGCGGCGGTGACTACAACAGCTCCTTCACTAGTTGACATGGAGCCGGCGCCCGCATTGTCTGTACCGCATGCCCACACGCCTCCTGAAATTTTTAAAA
Organism: uncultured Elusimicrobiaceae bacterium; assembly: GCA_964646805.1. Taxonomy (GTDB): domain Bacteria; phylum Elusimicrobiota; class Elusimicrobia; order Elusimicrobiales; family UBA9959; genus UBA9959. The sequence goes on from CAZYFL010000074.1 coordinate 706, forward strand.
CCTGTCCGGCAGTGCAGGTGTCCGCCGAAATTTTGGCTTTTATAATGGCCGCGTCTTGTATGGAAGCAGTGTATACGCTATTAACGGAGAGAGAGGATGCTATCACGGTGTTAAGCAGGCTGCCCGCACCTATCGCACCCGGATTCACCTTGCCGGCCGTAGCTATAGTGTTCAGCTTATTGTCAGCTATTGAACCAGCCAAGTCCGCGTTCAGCACCGCGCCGGTCAGACTCAGCTTGTTGTACGCAATAGATCCCGCCAGGTCCGCGTTCGTTATCGCGCCGTCTAATATCTGGCTCTCGTTGGTTATTGATTGCACGGCTACCGATGAGGTTATCACGTTTGCGCCAAGGCTGCCGGCGCCCACATTGGCGGCTGTTACGATAATGCCGGTCAGCGATGCGCCGCTTATAGCAGGCAAAGCGCCGGTCAGTTTGGAAGACGACATTCCTACTATTGAGCCGTCGTAAACCGAACCTATCGCCACCGACGAGGCTATCACGTTAGTTCCCAGGCTGCCCGCACTGATATTGGCCGCGGTCAGGCTGGTCAGCGCGGAGCCGTTACCGTTGGAGGACAGCTTGCCGTTTATCTGGGCCTGCACGTCGCTGGTGATGCTTGCAAGGTAATCAAATTCAGCAACGCTGACACCGCCGCCGCCTATTTTGGCCGCGTCTATGCCGCTGGCCAGTTTGGCGCTTGTAACATTGGAGTCAAGTATGGAGTTTGTGTATATAGAACCTACAGCTACGGAAGAAGCTATAACACTTGAACCCAGCGAACCGGCCTGTACTCCGGCAGCTATAATATTTGAAGCAACTACCCCTGTAAGGGCTGACCCATCAATGGCAGGCATGGCGCCGGTCAGTTTGGAAGACGACATTCCTACTATTGAGCCGTCGTAAACCGAACCTATCGCCACCGACGAGGCTATCACGTTAGTTCCCAGGCTGCCCGCACTGATATTGGCCGCGGTCAGGCTGGTCAGCGCGGAGCCGTTACCGTTGGAGGACAGCTTGCCGTTTATCTGGGCCTGCACGTCGCTGGTGATGCTTGCAAGGTAATCAAATTCAGCAACGCTGACACCGCCGCCGCCTATTTTGGCCGCGTCTATGCCGCTGGCCAGTTTGGCGCTTGTAACATTGGAGTCAAGTATGGAGTTTGTGTATATAGAACCTACAGCTACGGAAGAAGCTATAACACTTGAACCCAGCGAACCGGCCTGTACTCCGGCAGCTATAATATTTGAAGCAACTACCCCTGTAAGGGCTGACCCATCAATGGCAGGCAAAGCGCCAGTCAGTTTGGAGGCGGACATAGTGACAATTTTAGCGTTAGTAACCTGCCCGTCGGCGATATCGGAACCCACCGCGTAAGCGGCGCTGGCGGCATAAATAGCGTAAGGCACGGACAACAGCCGTGTGCGGGGCGTCATCGGCGAGTCGGAGCCGACCTGCACTTCAAGGTAACGGTTGTCGGAGGCAAACACCGAGGCGGCCAAGGCAGTTGAGGCGCCGAGGCTTGCGCTGAAGATTCCGTTGTCCAGGGCCAGGCTCTGGGTTTCTGTCCATATCTGGGTGCCGGCGGAGGCTGTATCATAAATGCGGAAGGTGAGCGAATATGTTCCGCTCAGCGGGTTGCCGTTGGCGTCTACCAGGCGTCCCTGGTAGTTCAGCAGGGCCGGCGCCGCGCCGACTAGCATCGGCAACAGCAACAGTACCGAGAAGATTTCCAAGACCAGAACTTTAAGCGTTTTCATAGTGCCTCCGGGAATTAAGGAACGAAATTGTTAAAATTAACCCTCAAATGATCATGTAGCAACGACTTTGCCAAACGGCTTTTCCAACAGGCAAACAGGCTGGATTTACGGCAAATCATATTTATGCAAGGAAAGTTGGAAGACGATATTCTGAAATTCAGGGCAACTGCAGATTGGCGTTTAAGCTCCTCATGCGCAATATTGCCCATGAGATACCCGCAATTGCGCAAGCTATCCCGACATAATTCCAAAAATCCAGATTGGAACATGGACATATTATAGGAGATGTGTTGCTAAGGAAATAAATCGGAAAAGTTAAATTGTTGTTAACGGGAGATGTAGAGTATAATCAACACTGTAGATAATTATACACATAGAACTGTATATAAAAACCCACACCATTTTTAATCTGAAAGTTGCCTGCCTACCGGCAGACGCGCGTAAACACAATCAGCCTCGGAGTTGCGGCCTTCCCTGTCAAACAGGGCGGCCAGCTTTTCAAGTCCTTCCTTGTCCGAAGAGAGATCATACACAAAAATAGAATAGCCCGCTGTAAAAACAGGCCTGCGGGCCTTCAGCCAGGAGAAGGTTTCCTTGTCGGGGTAATAGACGCCCTGCAGGTTGGTAGCCGAAACCGCCAGAAGGATTTCCTTCATGCCGCAGACCTGTGCCCCTGTCCCCTTCAGCTCCACGTTGGAAATAATACCCAGAGGGACATAATTAACGCCGTAGCTTTCCGGCCTCGCCACACCGAAATAGGAGAAAACCACCGGCGGATTCCCCCTGCTTTTCAAATAGTCGGCCACTCCCCTCACGTCCTGCCCCCAGTCCAGGTTGGAATCCACAAAAAACTTATAGCCGTTAGCGGGCCCCCCGGCCGGCTCGTTAAAATAAGCCAGGTAATGCGGATGCGCGCGCAAAACTGAAACGGCGTTAAGCGCCAGCATGGCGGCCGCAAGCCAAGCCCCTTTTTTTATCTCCGGCAGCCGCGCCAGGCCCAAGCCGGCCAGCACGGCCATAAAAGGCATCACCGGCATTATATGTCTGTAGCCTATCTGCACCCTGGCGGTCAGAGAAATTGCGAAAAAGACGGCCGGCGGGAGAATAATCCAGAAATAATCCTTGCGGAAATTTTTAGAAACCAGCCAGATTCCCCCCAGCGCTTCCAGAATAACCAGCAACGGGGTCTTAACGGCCAGCGCCGCCGGGAAATACCACCACACGCCTTTAAGCGTGTAGCGGCCCATAACAAAAGAAGAACGGCCGCTATCCAACCGGTTCAGCGTGGCGCAGAGCCCATCCCAGTAAAGGCCCAGATTGAACTTGTAGACCAGCGCCACCACCAGCAGGCAGGCGGCGCAGTAAACCATGAGATAGCCCAGCAGTTTTGAAAACTTCATGCGCGGCCAGAGCAGGTTGTCGGCTATCCAGAAGGCCGCCACCATGGGCGGGACTATGAACATGCTGAACTTTGAAACCATGGCCAGCCCAGAAACCATCCCTGCCATTGCCGCCCAAAGCCGCAACCTGCCGCCGACGGCGGCCTCTGTTTTCTTCCCGCCTTTTTCCTCTTTCTGAATCGTATTTACCGAGGTAAACAGCCAGCCCAGAGCGAAAGAGCCGAAATAAAACACCGTTGCAGCCGCGTCCGTGCTTATAAGCGCGTTGTTTGATATAAAGACCGGCATGAAACAAAAAACAGCCAGACTGATCGCGGCGGCGGCAGGCGATTCAAGGCGCGAAACGAACAGCCAGATAAACCAGGCAAACAGCGCCGTCCAAACTATAAAAGTGAAAATGCGCGCTGTATTAAGCAGGCGTCCGGCTGAGAGCGTGTTCTGATACAAAAAAAGGTCGCCGTAATGGTAAGGCATAAAATTGGCGAAATACGGGTGGCCGGTAAATGTTTTAGGGTTCAGCGCCAGCAGCGGCAGGGCGGAGAGCATCTCGGACAATGGCGGGTGGTCCATGATATTCATCACATAGCGCCCTGTGTGAAGGTAGGAATAGCCGCTGGAGAGATGAACGGTCTCGTCGTAGGTGGCCGCGGCGGAGCGGATGAAAGAAAGTCCGGCAAAAAGATGAAAAACCAGCGCGGCGGCCATCAGAATAACAGGAATCCTGAATCTTCCGCTCATATAGCTCTACCCCCTGCTTTTCTGTATCGCCTTCAGCACCTTGTCCGGAGTGAACGGCGCGTCGGACAACCATACGCCGGTTGCGTTATAGACGGCGTTGGCCACAGCCGGCAGCGGCCCGTTTATGCCTATCTCGGAAACCGACTTGGCGCCAAAAGGCCCTGCGGGCTCCCAGGTGGGGATGATGAAGGTGCGCACAGGGGGAGCATCCGCCGCAGAGAATATCTTGTAGCGGCGGAAGGAGGCGTTAAGCGGGGCGCCGTTGGAGGAGAACTCCAGCTCCTCCGACAGGGTATGGCTTATACCGTTTAAGACCGCGCCGTCGTTCTGGCCCTCCGCAAGCCGCGGGTTTATGGCGGTGCCGCAGTCAACGCAACTCACATAATCAAGTATTTTCACCTGCCCTGTTTCCGTGTCCACTTCCACCTCAACGAAATTCGCCTGAAAAGGCGGCGGTGAGGTATGCGCGAAATGCGAGGCCGAAGCCGTTATCTGGTGCTGGTTGTAGTAGTACAGGGAGGTATTGGCCACCTCCGAAAGAGAACAGGACGCGCCGTCTTTGGCTGCCACTTTTCCATCCTCCAGGCGCAGGTCTTCCTTCTTCCGGTTGAGGATTTTGGCCCCGACCTCTATTATCATGTCGCGTACCTTCTCTGCGGTTTTCTTTACGGCGCCGCCGGAGATAAAGGTGGTGGAAGAGGCGTACGCGCCCACGTCGAAAGGCGTGACATCGGTATCGGAAGAGGTCACGATAATATCGTCGGTTTTTATGCCGAGTACTTCGGCGGCTATCTGCGCCAGCACGGTGTCGGAACCGGTGCCCAGGTCTGCCGCGCCAACCAGCAGATTGAAGGAACCGTCCTCGTTCATCTTCATCGTGGCGGAGGCCATATCCACTTCGGGTATGCCGGAACCCTGCATCATGCAGGCCACGCCCACGCCGCGGCGTACCGAACCGGACTGGACGGCATATTGCGCCCTCTTTTCTATCCATTTTATCTCGTCCATACCTTTCTGTATGGCCTTGAAAAGACCGGTGGAGGTTATAACCTGCTCCACGCCTTCGCGGCCCTCGCCCATGGCCTTAAACACCGGCGAACCATCGCCGAGCTTTATATAATTCATCTTCCTGAACTCCACAGGGTCCATGCCGATCCTGGAGGCCATCATATCCATCAGGCATTCCCAGGCGAAGAAACCCTGCGTGGCCCCATAGCCGCGGTAAGCCCCGGCCACCGGCATATTCGTGTACACGCTACGCCCTATGAAACGGATATTGTTTTTAATGCGGTACATCGGAATGGTGTGGGAACCGGAGCACATCATTACGGTGAGCGCATGCGAGCCGTAGGCGCCGGTGTTCAGCGTTATCTCCATCTCGGCGTCGGTTATAGTGCCATCCTTTTAACGCCGGCCTTCATGCGCACGGTGGCGGGGTGGCGGGTGCGTGAGGAAATAAAAGTCTCCCTGCGGGTGTACTCAAGCCTGACCGGGCGGCCGGTCTTGAGCGCCAGGGCGGCCGTTATATCCTCCAGCAGCACCTCCTGCTTGGAGCCGAAACCGCCCCCTATGCGCGGCTTTACCACGCGTATTTTTTTTACAGACATTTTCAGGGCCTGGGCCACTATGCGGCGCACGTGGAACGGAACCTGCGTAGAGGTGCGCAGCGTCAGGCGGCCGAAATTATCAAAGTGAGCTATGGTGATGTGCGGTTCCAGGGCGCAGTGCTGCAGATAAGGGATCCTCCAGCTGTGCCCGATCACAAAGTCGGCTTCCTTGAACCATTCCCCGTTTTTCACCTCAAAGTCGAATTTCGCGGCTATATTATGCTTTGCATCGGGAATATTTTTTGAATCTTCCTCGTCGTGTATGACAGGGGCGCCGTCCTTCATGGCCTCAAAAACATCAAAAACGGCGGGCAGCAGTTCGTATTCCACTTTTATTTTTGAGAGAGCCTCGCGCGCCGCCTCGGTGGTCTCCGCCGCGACGGCGGCCACGCGGTCGCCCACGAAACGGACCTTATTGTCCAGCGTGTAAGTGTCGTAAGGGGAAGGTTCCGGGTAACCCTGGCCGGCGGTGGTATGGGGCACGCGCGGCAGGTCTTTGTAGGTCAGCACGGCTTTCACGCCGGGAACTTTAAGCGCGCCTGAAACGTCTATTTTCTTTATGCGGGCGTGGGCGTGGGGGCTCCACAGTATCTTGCCGGTTAGCAGGCCATTGAACTCTACGTCGTCGGTAAAGGCCGGCTCGCCGCAGGCCAGGCCCATCGCGTCCATTTTAATTACGGATTTATTCACCACTTTTAAATTTTTAACGTCCATAAATTTTCCAGTGTCAGATTTGAGGCATTCCTCCTTCAACCCCCAGCCTTCAGCCTTTTGGCGGCCATTCGCACCGCTTCCACCTGCTTTACATAGCCGGTGCAACGGCACAGGTTGCCGTCAAGGGCTTTGCGTATCTCAGCCTCAGTCGGATTGGGCATCCTGTCCAGCAAATGCTTAGAGGAAAGTATCATGCCCGGTATACAGAAGCCGCACTGCACGGCGCCGGCTTCCACGAAAGCTTCCTGCAGCGGGTGGGGGTTGTGCACGGAACCCAGACCCTCAATGGTGGTGATTTCCCCGCCGTGCGCGGTAACCGCCGGCGCAAGGCAGCCCAGCACAGACCTGCCGTTAAGTATGACAGCGCAGGAACCGCATTCGCCTGTATCGCAACCCTTTTTTGTGCCTTTCCAGCCGTGGCGGCGCAGGGCGTCCAACAGGAATTCCCCGTTCTTCACGGAAAGCTCCTTTTTCTCGCCGTTAACGGTAACCGTTATTTCAAAAAAACCTTTATTGGTAGCTGTTATGGCATCTTTCATACTCAAGGGCTGAAGCGCTGAAGTTTTTTACCCTCTTCCGCTTCAGCGCTTTATTATAAAACGTTTAAGCAGGCTTGAAGCGGCGGACGAACGGTATTCCCCCGCTCCAACGGCTTCAAGCTCCACGGCAAAGGCCTTAGCGACCGCGGAGGCGCCGTCCCCTGAGAGCATGGCTTTCTCAGCCTCCGGCGCCCGGAACGGCCTGGGGGAAAGCGCGCCCACGGCCACGCGCGCCTGTGTTACGGCCTTCCCCCTCTTCCCGGCGGAGAAGAATAGCATTATGTAAGATTCCCAACTGGACGCCGTCTTTGCCAGCTTTATGAATTCGCACTTCCATCTCCTGGTTTTAGCCGGGATCAATATTTCGGTTATCAGACTGTCCAGCCCGGGGCACAGGCCTAAATCAGAGGAGTAAAGGTACTGGAGGTCCACAAGCTTTGCGCCTTTTTTTGTCTGCAGGCGCACCTTGGCATCCAGCCCCAGCAGGACTACCGGAAAAATATTAAAGGAGTGAGGGCGGGCTATGTTGCCGCCTATCGTGGCCATGTTCCGTATGAGCTGGCTTGAGCAGGCCGCCGCAGCTTTGGATATGCTCCCGCCCGCCCAGGAACGGCAAAGCTCTGAGCGGTCTATTTCGTCAAAGGTGGCTCCCGCGCCGATGACAAGGTTTCCGCCCCGCGATTTAATCCCTTTTATAGGCAGATTCTTCAGATCCAGACAGGTCTCAACGGCGTCCGGTAAAGTTTTAGCAGCCAGCGTACCGCCGGCAAGGGCCATGGCTTTGTATTTTTTATTCAGCAGCATTGCAAGGGCATCTTTTACGCTGGACGGATAGGCGTAGTATTTAATGTTTTTCACGGTTTCTCTTTCGGAGCGACAATTCAACAATTTAAGGGCTTAACCGCCGTTTTCCGGCGGCCAAAGATTTTACAGCGCGTTCAAACAATACGCCGCACATTTCGCGGCGGTACTCAGCCTCGCTGCGGGCATCGGTAATCGGAGCGGCTTCGGCTTTAACTATGTCCGAAGCCTCCGCTATAACGTCCGCTGAAAGTTTTTTATTCTCCAACCAGGCGGATGTCAGGGCCGCGTACAGCGGCACAGGTGCGACCGAACCCAGCGCCACGCAAGCCCTCTTTATCACGCTTCCGGAAATTTCCGCCGTGACGGCTACCGCCGCCTTTGAAACGCCGAAATAGGCGCGCGGGCCCAGCTTAAGGTAGGCGCCAACGCGCCGGCGTTTTGGAATTTCAAAGGCGACTATCAGTTCGTCTTTTTTTAGCGCGGTTTTTTTTGGCCCGAGAAAAAAGTCTTTGAGAAACAGGCGGCGTTTTTTGCCCTTCAGCGCCAGCAGGACGTAAGCCTCCTCAGCTATCAGGGCGCAGACGCCGTCGGCGCAGGGGCTGCCGTTGGCGGCGTTACCGCCAAGCGTGGCCATGTTGCGAAGGCTGGGGCTGGCGAAATGCGGTATAGCGGCGGTAAGCGCCGGACACCAGCGCACTACGGCTTTGGAGCGTTCTATTTCAGAAATCTTTACGCCGGAGCCTATAAGCAGAGAACCGGCTGTTTCTTTTATATCATCCAGCCCGGGAAGATCGCTTATATCTATCCAGCATTCGGAATTCTCTATGCCGGCATTATCGGCGGCCACTACATCCGTGCCGCCGGCCAGATAACGGCGGCGGGCCGGCAGGCCCGGCAACATTTTCCAGAGTTCTTTAAGGTTTGCTGGTTTTACTATGATTTCCGGCATAAGGTTATCGCTTCTTTTTTTGTGCTTTCCGCACGGCTGACAGTACCTTCTCGTAGCCGGTGCAACGGCAGAGGTTGCCGGTAAGTTCCAGCCTTATGTCTTCAAGTGTGGCGTTCGGTTTGCGCCGGAGGAGGGCTTCCGAGGTAATTATCAGCCCCGGGGTGCAGAAGCCGCACTGCACGGCCCCCTCGGCCATAAAAGCCTTCTGGAGCGGATGCAATCCGCCGTCCCTGCCCTTTATACCTTCAATAGTGACCAGTTCTTTGCCGTGTAGCTGCACGGCCATCATCAGGCAGGAGTTTACCGCCCGTCCGTCCACCAGTACCATGCAGGCGCCGCATTCGCCCCCGCCGCAGCCTTCCTTGGTTCCCTTCAGGCCCAGTTCCCCGCGTATAAATTCAAGCAAAGAGCTGGAAGAAGAAATCTCCCGCTCTGTTCTATTCCCGTTCACCACGCACTTCAAGTTAAATGTACTCTTTAAGCGTTTCATACCTTAAATCTTTGTAACTCAGGTTATCATTGCGAGCGGCGGCGGGGGGGGGGGGGGGCGCCCCGCCGCCCGGGGGGGGGGGCCGGCCGGGGGGG
>CAZYFL010000075.1:0-9797 GCA_964646805.1 uncultured Elusimicrobiaceae bacterium
CCAGTGAAGTAAGCGCGTTGGCCAGACGGTTGGCCCTTAGATTCAATTCCCCGAACGTGAGAGATCTGTCCTTCTCCTTCAGAGCCACCTTGTCCCTGAACTTTTTGGCGTTCACCGCCGCAATCTCCCCAAGGTTAAGCCAGTGCGCGCCCATTCCTGATTCTCCCGTGAAAACTCTGGTTTTGATAACTTGATTTTCCAGTATACCGGTTTTTGCCGGTGGATTCTATAATTCTACCGATAAGTTTACTGATTTTCAATTCAACAAGGGAATTTTGCCGCTCCTGATATTTTTAATTTTGCCGGATCTTCCCGGTTCAAAATCAGATTATCATTTTTTCTGCTATAATAACAGACTTTCCCTGCATTTATGCCGCCTAGGTTTTTAAAATTATCCGAACTGATGACAGGCAAACGGAAGCCTGATAGTATCGTTTCATTTGAGCATGGCAGGCCCGTTGATTGGGAGACTTTTTCAAAACAGGTCGCGGGATTATGCATGGAACTCAGGCGCAGGCGCCGGGGACAATGGCTTGTGGCCTCTCAATCCAGCTATGCGTTCGCGGTCAGTCTGTGCGCTTTATGGCAGACGGAGAACCTGCCCGTGCTGCCTCCCAATCTCCAGAGTGGAAGCCTGGAAGAAATCCCGGAAGACCTCTGCGGCATGCTAAGCGACTCTTCTTTTCCTTCCGGCGTCCTGCCGGTTTTATCTCCAACGGCTTTTTCGCATGAGGCGGACCCGCCTGCCCGCCGGCCGTTTGGAGAGCCGGGCTGTCCGGCGGGCAGGGAAGGGATCTGGAAATGGCGGCCTCTGGACAGCCATAGAGTTTCTCTCAGGCTTTATACCTCCGGATCAACAGGAGACGGAAAAGAAGTCCCGAAAACGCTGGCAAATCTTGAAGAAGAGCTTTCCGTGTTGGAAAAAACATTCGGGGACAGGCTGGGAGAATGCGCGATTTTATCTACCGTTTCCCATCAGCATATCTACGGTCTGCTCTTCCGCCTGCTCTGGCCGCTTTGCGCCGGACGGCCTTTTATTTCCGAGACCCCGCTTCTTTGGGAGGAACTGACCAGGCAAACCCTGCCCGCTGTCTGCCTAGTCAGTTCCCCAGTGCACCTGAGTTACGCCTGTGTGCCGGGCAGGGATATCAATCCGCCTCCCGGGTGCCGGGTCATTTTTTCATCCGGGGCGCCGCTGGGGAAAAATACGGCGAAGGATATCCGGGAACGGTGGGGCTTGCCGGTAATTGAAGTTTTCGGGTCTACTGAAACGGGGGGCGTGGGCTGGCGAATTCAGTCCGGGTCGCGGAATTCAGGGTTGTGGACTCCCTTAAAAGGGGTGACGGTTTCCGCCTTCGCGGATGAGTTTTCCGGTAACCGCCTGCGCGTTTTATCGGCATTCGCAAGCGCTTCGGTCGTTAACGGCTGGTGCGCTTTGGGCGACAGCGGGAAGGTTTTCCCTGACGGGCGTTTCCAGGCGGCTGGGCGCATAGACCGTATCGTTAAAATTGCCGGTAAGCGCCTGTCTCTTGCTGAGATGGAATTCCGCCTCAACCGACAGCCCTGGGTAAATCGGGCGGTTTTAACCCCGTTAAAAATATACGAAGATTCAAACCGCCCTTCTATCGGCGCGGTAATTTTGTTGAGCCCGAAGGGGAAGGCGCAACTGCAAGCTCACGGGCGGCTGGCGGTAAGCAAAAAGTTCAGAACCGAACTTAAGAAGCACTTTGACGCGGTTACCCTGCCGCGGTATTTCCGCTATGTTGACTTTTTGCCGTTAGATTCCCAGGGGAAAATACCCCAGGCCGCCCTGAAGGATATTTTTCCGGATCCGGTTTCCCGGAGGTAACTACTCAGTTCCCTCCGTGTCGTTGCGAGCGGCGGGTGATTGAACGGATTTCCGCCAAAACGTGGAAATTTTACGAGTGAATAATTTATGAGCGGAACCTGTATTCTCCTGCCCGCATACAATAATTGTAAAACCGCTGGCGCCGTCATCAGGGGGGCGCTCAGGCAGCTTCCGGCCCTTATCGCCGTCGATGACGGTTCAACAGACGGTACCGCGGAAGTTTTGCGGGAATTCCCCGGCATAATCGTGATCCGGCACGAGAGGAACCTTGGCAAGGGAGCCGCCCTGATGAGCGGCTTCGGGAAGGCCCTGTCGCTCGGTTTTGACCATGCAATTTCAATTGACGCGGACGGCCAGCACCTGCCGGATGACATTCCCCGTTTTCTTACGGCGATCGGGCAGGACCCCGGCGCTATTTATGTCGGTTCCAGGAAGAGCGTCGGCGCCAGGGTTCCCCTGACCAGCCTATGCGCCAACCGTTTTTCAGATTTCTGGTTCCGGCTGGAATCAGGGGCGAGGTTGCCGGACACGCAGTGCGGTTTCCGCAGTTATCCCCTGAGGGCGATTGACCGGTTGAGGCTGGAGAAAACACATTACGATTTTGAAGTGGAAGTTCTGGTAAAAGCCGCCTGGTCGGGTGTGCCCTTGAAATCCATCCCTGTTACGGTTGTTTATCTTTCCGTTGCGGAGAGGGTTTCGCACTTCCGTCCCGTGAAAGATTTTTTACGGATTTCCCATCTTTATACTCTCTTTTTTATAATGCGTTTTTTTTTACCTTCAATCTTACAGGAAATGCTGTGTGACAAATCGCTTGTCGGCGTCTCCTTCGCCAAAAAACTCCGGATTGCCGCTCAGGGCATTTTTGTTGAATCTGTTTCAAACCCCTTCAATACTTCCGCCTCCATCGGCTTAGGGCTGATGATAGGGATTCTCCCGATCTGGGGTTTCCAGCTTATAACGGCGGTTTTTCTGGCTACCCGCCTCCGGCTTAATAAATTTGTCGCCGTAGCCGCCAGTAATATTTCTTTTCCCGCCGTCATACCGCTCATTTTCTACTGCGCGCTGGTAATCGGGCACGCCCTGTTGTCGGGCAGTCTGGACTTCTCTCCCGCCTTAAACGGCGATCTGCGCCGGATCGCAGCGGAAAAATTTACCGAGTGGGCGCTGGGAAGCGTTGTGCTGGCTGTCGCCGTTGCGCTGGTTGGCGGGGCCGTTTCCTATATCGCCATTACGCTGATAAACAGGGCGGCGGAGCGTTACAGGGATGCATAAATTATTCCAGGCGCTGTTCTCCGCCCTGCGCCGCCGGCGCGCCTTTTTATTCCTGGCGGTATTCCTGCTGTCGGCAATATGCGCCTGGCGCGCTTCCAGAACTTCGCTCAGGGAAAATATCCTGGACATGCTGCCGGTCGGTGAAAAGACCATAGACGATTTCCGCGCGATCGTTTCGGGGTTCGGGCATCAGAACAGGTTGTTCTTTGATATCGGCGTCAACACGGCATCACCGGGTTTCAAAGAAAACCATACGGCTGCAGCGGATGAATTATATGAGCGGCTGCAGAAATCCGGACTTTTCAAACATATCATCTACCGGATAAAGACCGAAGAGGGACTGGCCGCATTAGAGCTGGCAGGGTCCCACATGCCCTCATTGTTCGGTCCCGAAGAACAGGAAAAGATTTTTGCGATACTCGCTAAAGACGAGATTGAAGAGCGGCTGGCCCAGGCTAAAAAAATGTTGCTGGAACTGCCAATGCTGGGGCCGTTTTCCGGAATAATCAGGGAAGACCCGCTCAGCCTGCGGGGAATTTTCCTGTCCGTGCCGGCCAGTTTCCAGGATGGGACCAGGATAGAAGACGGGAGAATCCTGAGCCTGGATGAGCGGCATATAATGCTGATCGCCGTTCCGGAGGACGCGAACGCGGATGGCCGGAAAGGCGTCAGCCTGATCAACTTTGTTGAAAGTACGCGCAAGGTTGTTATGGCCGCGCACCCGGGCATGAGGATACGGTATATAGGAGCGCCCCGGATAGCTGCGGAGACCCAGGTGATGATGAAAAGCGATATCGCTCTCACCATGACGCTTTCCACGATCATTATCCTATTCTTCACGCTGATTGTTTACCGCCGGCCAATCCTTGTTCTGATGGGTATGCTTCCGGTGGCTTTTGGGGGATTGCTGGCATATGGCTCTTTTGCGTTCTTTTCAGACAAAATGTCGGCAATTGTCGCCGGTTTCGGCGGAGCCCTTATCGGTATCGCGATAGACTGCTCGGTACACATTATTTACCGTTATGATAATTTTGGGGAGCTTTCCGCAGGCGCGGAAAATCTCAGCCGGCATCTTTCTGTTATAACCGCGCCTGTTGTAATGGCGGCGGCTACGACAATAGCCGCCTTTCTTTGTCTGCTTCTGTCTCCCTTGCCCGGTCAGCGGGAGTTGGGAGTATTCGCGGCAATTGGAATAGCGGGCGCGGCATTTTTTTCTCTTGTTGTCCTGCCGCACATGTTTTCACTGCGCCCCCCCGGCAGGGAAAAGGCCATATTGCCCCTGGTAAATTTATGGGACAGGTTTTTTGAATGGCAAAGCCGGCACACGAAGCTCTGCCTTGGGTTCATTATCCTTATCTCGCTGGTCGGAGTTTTTGGCGTACCGAAAGTGGTATTTGACGGGGATATCAGAAGGCTGAGCGGAATGCGGCCGGAGACAAGCGAAGACGAAAAGTCTATTTCCGGAAGGTGGGGCGGCCAATTTGCGGAAAATACCCTTATTGCAGTGCGGGGGGCTTCAATGGAGGAAGCCCAATGGAAAAACGACCGTCTTTACTCCGTGCTGCTGAAGCTTCAACGCGCAGGTTCAATCAAAAAAATTACCTCGCTCTCCCCTGTGGCTCCCTCCCAGCGGACACAACTGGAAAATATTAAACGCTGGGGCGCATTCTGGAATTCAGGCAGAGTTGCCCTGTTAAGGACACGGCTTGAAGAAGCCGGCAGGAAAGAGGGCTTTTCTTCTTCGGTGTTCATGCCGTTCTACAGGAAGCTTAAGCAGAAAGGAGACGTCTTTCCGCTTGAGGAATTGAGACGGGGAGCTTTGGGCGACATGGTGTCGGGGTTTATCTCCGTGGAAAAAGGTGATGTCCTGATCCTGACGGAAGTCCAGGCGGGCGCCGGCTACAGCCTGCTGGCCAGGCGGGTTCTCAGCCAGGTTCCCGGAGCCATGATTTACAACGGGGACATCTTCGCCCGGAGGATATCGGAACTGGTGAAAGACGGTTTATGGCTGTTCCTATGGTGCGCTCTGGCCGGTTCGTCGGCTATTCTGCTGCTGGTTTACGGCAGCCTGGAGATAACGCTGGTCATAACCGCCGTTCTCGGTCTGGTTGCGCTCTGGAGCCTGGGAATTCTGGGTTGGCTGGGTGTGCAGGTCAACCTGATGAACAATATTTTCATCCTGTTTATCTTCGGCATGTGCCTAGATTACGCAATATTCACAGCCAGCGCGTTCCTGGATGCGTATAAGGGCCGGAGCGGGGATATCGGAGCGGCCGGTGGAGCGATAACCATATCCGCTTTGACCACAATAGGCGGCTTCGTGGCGTTGATTGCGGCTCAGCATCCGGCGCTTCGCTCCATCGGCCTTACAGCCTGTATTGTAATAGGAAGCGGCTTGGTGGCGGCGGTGGTTGTGTCGCCGCTGGCCATGCGGGTACTCCTGTGGAAAAACGGGCGGCAGGGTACGCCAACCCTGCGCACTTTGGTTTGCGGGCTTACCGCCATAGGCTTCTTTGGTTTGGCTTTACTCTTCTGCCGCGCCGCGTTAATACCCTGGCTCAGGCTTCGCCATCGGGAGAATTCCGCAGTAAGGCGTAAAACGATCCAGGGTTTTATGAGAACCTCATGCAGGTTTCTTTTGCGTTTTTTTCCGTATGGAAAACGCATCTTTCTCAACGCGGTCCCGGAAGCTTTTGCAAAGCCGGCGGTAATAGTCTGCAATCATCAGTCGGTCATTGACATAATCAGCGCCCTCACCCTGCCGACAAATATCCGCATGGTAGTTAAGCCCTGGGTCTGGGATTCATTTTTTATGGGCGCGGTAATACGCGAGGCGGGCTATATCCTGTCTGACGGTGAAAACACAGGGGAGGTATTCGCAGGGGCTGAGAATTGCCTGCGGGAGGGGGACTTCCCCCTTTTTTTTCCGGAGGGGACGCGCTCGGAAACCGGGCAAATGAGCCGGTTCAGGAAGGGCGCGTTTGAAATAGCCGCACGGGCGCAGGCCGAAGTTCTCCCGGTCCTTATGTGCGAAACACGGTCCCTCATTCCCAAGTCTGGGTTCTGGGTGGGAGACCACCGGACGGTAACCAGCGTAATGCCCCGCATCAAGGCTGAGGGACGGGATGCCGGAGAGTTGGCCCGCCAGACAAGGATACTGATGGAAGCGGAATATGAAAAAGCCCTTGCCATAGCCTGCGACGGCCCGGAATTTTTCAAGAGGATCAGGGGCCGTTACAATTACCTTGGCCCTTACATAGAGCAGTATATAGCCTGGAAGCTCCGCCTGGACCCGCTTTGCCGCAAGATTACGGAGCTTGTTCCCAGAGAGGGCGTTATCCTGGACCTGGGGCAGGGCTACGGCCTGCTGTCGAATCTTCTTGCCGCCCAGTCCACCCGAAGATCCATTGTTGGGATTGATTTCGATTCCGATAAAGTTGCAGCGGCGCGTAAATCAGCCGTAGCTCCTGAAAGAATGGCATCGGAGCTTCGCAATATTCTGGATGGGGAATTCCCGGAAGCCGACACTGTGCTGCTGATTGATGTGCTCCATTACTGGCCGCTGGAGGACCAGGGAAAAATTTTACGAAAGGCGCATAGCTGCCTTAAGAAAGGCGGACGCCTGCTGTTGCGCGAGAACTGTCAGGACGGGAGCCTGAAAAGCAAAGCGGTCCGCTTTGCGGAATTTTTTGCAGTCTTTATCGGTCACAACAGGAGCCGGCACGGCGTAATCATGAACAGCCGGGAGAATTACCTGCGGCTGCTGAAAGAAACAGGTTTTAACAGCGTGCAGGCCAGGGAAGACCTGGGCTGGCGTTCCAATGTAGTGTTTATATGCGGGAAAACGTAACTACCGGTTGTCGTTGCGAGCGGCGGCGGGGTTGATAGAACGGAGAATTACAAACATGATGTATGATGTAGCGGTGATAGGCTCGGGGATTGGGGGCTTGTACGCGGCCTCGGTTCTGGCCAAAGAGGGTCTGAAGGTTATCGTGCTGGAACGGCATACTGTGGCGGGGGGGCTGTTGCAGTGTTTCAGACGCGCCGGAGAATTATTTCCTACGGGAGTGCATTACATAGGCGGACTTGGCCCGGGGCAGGTTCTGTGGCGCTACTTAAAATACACCGGAGCGCTGGATCATGTCGCCTTTACAAAAATGGACCCGGATTGTTTTGATGAATACTCATTTCCAGGGTTTCAGGTAAAAATACCTTCGGGCTACGAAGCGTTTGAAGCGCGGCTTGCATCTTATTTCCCCGGTGAAGTAACTGCGATCAGGCGTTTCGTGTCCGACATGCGTGAAACATGTTCCAGGTTCGCCCTGTACAACCTGCGGCCCCCGACGGAGGGGAGAAAGGAATACGATGACCAGCGTTCTTTAAGCGATTATCTCAAGTCAATTACTAACGACGAACGCTTGCGGCTGGCGCTTTCCGCCAACAATATACTTTACGGAGTGCCGCCCGGCGAATGCCCCTGCTTCCTCCATTTCCTGGTATTTGATTCTTTTTTGCAGGGCGCCTGGCAGGTCAAGGGCGGGAGCTCGGCGCTGGCCGGCGCCTTTGTTAAAACCCTCCGCTCTTATGGGGCCGAAGTGAGGACCTCAGCGGAAGTGAAAGAGATCTGTGTGGAAAACGACTGCATTTCGGGAGTGCGCCTGGCCGACGGGGAATTTCTGAAAGCAAGGCAGGTGATTTTCAGCGGCCATACGAAGCGTCTGTTCAACCTGATTCCCCCGCAGGTCATGAGGCCCGCCTATAGGGAGCGCATTCTTTCGTTGGAAGAAACCATGTCGCTGTTCGGAGTCTGCCTTTTACTGAAGGGCCGGAGATCCGCGCTTGACTCGCACAATAAGTATATTTTCGCCCAAAACGACGTTGCAAGCTGCTACAGCCAGACGCTGACGGGAAACCGCGCCAAAGTGGACATGGTGTTTTGCGCAGGCTCATGCGAAACCAATTCCCGCAACGGAACGATTACCCTGCTGGCCCCGATGTCTTATAAAGAGGTTGCCGGCTGGAAAGAGAGCCGGCCAAGCTCTCGCCCGGAGGAATACCGGAAGATGAAAGCGGCCGTCGCGGGAAAAATTATAGAATTTGTGAAAGACCGTATTCCTGAAATTTTAAGGGACTGCGAGGTGGTCGGCGCTTTTTCGCCGCTGACCCTGCGGGATTATGTCCTGGCGTGGGACGGATCAACTTACGGGGTGAAAAAGAATATCGGACAGGCGCGCTCGGGAAAGATCATGCCCCGTACGCGGTTAAAGGGCCTCTATCTTGCCGGCCAGAATGTGGAGATGTCGGGAATTGTGGGGACGGTCATCGGCAGCGTATCCTGCTGCTCCGAAATACTTGGCGCCAGGTATCTTCTGGATAAGATCAACAGGGAAACTTTATGAATCGTGTGGTTGTTACGGGTATCGGGATACTCTCTCCGATAGGAAACGATAAAGCAAGCGTAACGGATGGCCTTCGGAACGGGCGCTCCGGGATACGGCGTATGGAGGAATGGCGGCAGATAAAAGGCCTGCACTCTTTGGTCGGAGGGGAGGTAACCGGCTTTGACCCGAAACGAATTCCAAGGACGGCCAGAAGAACCATGGGAAAAGTCGCCCTCATGGCTACAATCGCCTCCGAAGATGCGGTGCGCGACGCTGGGCTGACTCCGGAATATCTCCGCTCCGGCAGGGCGGGGCTGGCAATCGGGTCCACCACGGGAAGCCCCCGGAGCATGAGCGAATTTTTCTCCGATTTCGCGCTTAAGGGGGGGATAGAGGGGCAGATGGGCACTTCCTTCATGAAGGTCATGGGCCATTCCGCCGCCGTCAACGCCGCCGTGCACCTGGGGCTGACCGGCTGCGTTTATTCCCCTACGTCAGCCTGCGCCTCCTCCGCGCAGGCAATCGGCCTGGGTTACGATTTAATCCGGCACGGCCAGCAGGAGGCGATGATCTGCGGCGGCGCGGAGGAACTTCATGCGACCACAGCGGGAACATTTGATATCGTCCACGCGGCTTCCCGGGCGTATAATGAATCCCCTGACAGAACGCCGCGGCCTTTCGACGCCGCGCGGGACGGCCTTGCGGTCAGCGAAGGGGCGGCCATTGTCATACTGGAAGACCGCGAACGCGCTCTCTCCCGCAATGCCGTCATCTACGCCGAAGCGCTGGGCTTTGCCACCTGCTGCGACGGGGTGCATATTGCCATGCCCTCCAGGGACGGCATGCTCCGCTGTATGCGCAGTTCGTTAATTTCGGCCGGCCTTGAGCCCGGAGATATTGATTATATAAACGCCCACGCGACAGGAACCCTGATAGGCGATGCCGCTGAATCCTGGGGCATAAAAGAGATTTTCGGCGGCAAGGTCCCGGTGAGCAGTTCCAAGGGGCATGTAGGACATACTATCGGGGCGTGCGGCTCTATGGAGGCTATCTTCTCTATTTTAATGATGAGGGAAGGTTTCCTTGCCCCGACCTTAAACCTTGAGCAGATCAGCGAGGATTGCTCCGGCATAAACCACCTGCAGCAAACAGCCGCTGTCCAGGTTCGCAGAGTTTTATCCAACAGCTTCGCCTTCGGCGGAATCAACGCTTCGCTGATACTTGGAACAGGGTAAAAAAGGGTAACTACTCAGCTCCCTCTGTGTCGCTGCGAGCGGCGGCGGGCTTGCCCTGCG
>CAZYFL010000076.1:0-9786 GCA_964646805.1 uncultured Elusimicrobiaceae bacterium
GGTGGATTTACGTCAGGGTGGGAGGTGCGAAGAATACCCCCGGTCTTCAGGGCTGCTCAGGTGTCCGGCCTTAAACAAACTGAAACCGTCATATACGGCGAAGGGCCTTTTTCAGGTATAAATAGGCGCGAAACCGAGGACGATACCGACGTTATAGGCGTGGATATAAAGGGACATTCCGAACTTGCTCTGGAAAAGTTGCCTAACGGCGGTGTGCTTGTAAGCGTCGACATCCTGATAGATGATGTCATTGAAGGCACTCCGCTAACCGTAGGGAGCAAATACAAAGCGGCCGCGCAGTTCACCCAGGGCTCATGGGAAGATTATCAGGCAGGCAACAGCGTTGAACTGCAGCTTACTGAAGAAGGCCAGAAAATTGCAACCGAAGCTGTAGCCTCAAATATTAAAAAAATGCTTCGCAAGGTGAAGGACCTGTTCGCCGCACAGCTCCAGTCGTCTGGGGTGGAATTCGACGAAATTACGCTGGAAAGACTCGCCGTAAAAGGAAAGTCGGTTATAAAAGGCACCTCCAACCGCCTGGAAACAATCGGAGCTCCGACCACGATTGAAATGAACTTTGTGGTTAGGGGGAGTTTCTAATCCTGCCTCGGCATAGAACAGAATAACCCGCCCCCTCTTTCAGCGGGCGGGTTAGTTCTCTGTATATTTCGGCATTGTGATTGTTACGGAATTCATTGTGAGGCAGTCTCTTTTCTCCAGCGTAACAACGGCATTCTTAAAATGGATGCCGTTTTTTATTCGATGCGCCCGACTTCCGGCAAGCAAGTGGATGTGATTCAGGGGGAATTCCAGCGCTTTGCCATGTTTATCCACAAGCTGCCGGTGGAGCTTCAGATAAAGACTATTCGCCTGCTGGTGGAGCGAATCACCATATTTAAGGACCACATCACAATCAAGGTGTTGGAGACCCCCGTCGAGGAAATACAAAAAGCGCTGGATGGAAAGTTAGTTTTTGGGGGGTGTGGCTCGCCAGAACGATGGGGGGCAAAAACTAACTTTCAGCAAAAAGACCACCGAAGTGCGGTGGTCGAATTGGGTAAAGAGTGGCGCGGTCAACGGGGGCAAAAATTAATTTTTTGGGGAAGCCCTTCATTTGTAAAAAATATTTTCTGCCCGCCTTTGAACTCACTTTGGACCTCTTCCGAACCATCGGCCAAGCGGGTGAAAAACTCCTCTCGGCGGTCAAAGAAAGCTTTTAAACCCGAAAAGTTCGAATCCTCTTGACTTAGGGGTCAACTGGATTCGAACTTCGCTTGTGTAGTAAACCTATTTCGCTTGAATATTGTCACAAAAAACTATATATTAGTGTGACAGGATTAAACTTATATGATATTAAAAACCACTGAAGAAAAGATTATGGCAAAAGTTATTCGGCGTGGCCGCGGCACTGTATTCTTCGGCACAGAGTTCCTGAGCGTTGGACATCCGGATGCCGTGCGCCAGGCATTGTCCCGTCTTGCCCGTGCGGGGACCATTCGGCGGATTGGAACCGCGCTTTACCACTATCCCGCGATAAATGACAAACTAGGCGGCGAGTTACCGCCCTCGGCGGATGCCGTGGCGCGGGCCAAGGCCATAGCTTCGTTATCGACATCGAAAGTATGCAGTATTCCCGAAATTCTCCGGGCCGCCGGCAGCGTGAACGTCCCGTATCCGCAGCCGAACTCGGCCAGGTTGCGGACTGAACCGTTAATGGCCATGCGGTCCAGAACCAGGTCCACATTAAAAAGGCTTTCCCATAATGCGGCATCGGGCATGCCACTCTCACGGACTTTCATTAGGGATTGAAGCCGATGAAGGCGCTGCAGACCAGGACGACGACGGCTAATTTCAGGCAGGTCTCGCAGAGCGCCTTTCTGCGTGCACGCTTCCCGAAAAATTCCTTTTCCGCTTCGGTGTCCGGGGCCTTATCGGACGCGAAGGCAGCGAATAAATCGTGCAGACGCGGGTTCAACCCGAAGAAGATTTTCCCCATGATCGCCATCATCCAGAAAATAGCTGCGAGCTTAAGCCCGATAGCCGCCCAGGCTACCGGATGTAGTACGCGGAATACCCCGTGGAAGAAATAGTGATTGAGCGGCATGCCGATGCCGGTGGCGAACAGCACCGTGATGAACACCATGCAGTAGGGCGCGTTGCCCTGGAGCGTTTCCTCTACGACCTTGTCCAGTTCGTAATGGAGCTTGGGGCCGTACTGGGCGCGGGTGTTGACCAGGTTGCGGTTATAGAACGGCGCGGCCGCGCAGCCGACCAGCGCGATATTATGTAATGCTAATAGAATTCCCTGAATGAGGTGTTCTAACATATTGCCTCCCGTGATTTCCCGTTCACCACTACTTAAAAAACTATTACCTTGTCCGCCCAAGCGGTCCATTCGGTGAGAATGGCCAGGGTGCCGCGCTTTGCGCCCTCGGTCAGCATCTCCTCGGTTATGCCGCGAGCGTCCATGCATGAACCGCATACGCTTATCTCACCACCCTGCTTATTCACAAGTTTCAGCATGTGTTCTATATTGTAATAACCCTGGGGGGTTTTCTGGTCTTTAACGCCGCAGGGAGCGCCGTCGCCCATAAGGAACACGCGTATATGTTCGGTCTGGGTCTTGCCCAGAGAGACGGCCAGCCGCAAGCCGTTATAGCTTTTTTCCCCGCCGTAAGGCTGCTCGTTGAGTATAAACAGATTTTTCATATTATCAGCTCCTTAAGTTTTGTCCGCTTAGAATTCATACCGCATGGAAAGGTAGAGATTGTCGTTTTTATCCAGTTGCCCGAGAAAGGTGTTGTCGGAAGCCCCGCCGAACACATTAGCCCCGACGGTGGCGGTGAATCCGTCCGTTACGCGCCAGGCCGCTTCGGGGATGAGGTAAAAATCCTTGTCCGTCGGGCTCCAGAACGTGAATAGGGAAAGTTTCCAAGTCTGGTATTTCAGGAATTGCGTGAGCCGGAGCGTCAGCAGTTGGCGCAGGCGGTCCTGCTTCGGTAAGCCGGCGGGAACGCTGGCCGTGTAGCGGTTATAGTTGTCCATATATTCGCCGTAATACTGGAGGCCGGCCGTAAAATCCGTCCAGAGGGAGCGCTGATAGCCGGCGAGGAACCGGGTTTGCGAGTTCGGTATCAGCGGGTCGGTCCCGGCCCGGTCCTGCCGGGAATCGTAGAAACCTGCTTCGAAACTCATAACTCCACCCAGGGCATTTCCCTGAAGGCTGGCCCCGTAGACCGAAAGCCGCGGGTAGATTATGGTGAGCTGCGTCGGGGCGGTTATAGAGTCCGGCTCCATTGAAGGGGCGCGGAAGAAACCGCGGTAGGCGTAGAGCGCCGCGTCGAAGCCAAGGACGGGGCGGTAAAGCCTTGCGGCAAGCTCCGCGTTCCCCAGATCATGGCGCGGTCTGGCTTCCACCCGGTTCGTTACCTGGCTGAAAGGGTCAAAGAGGAAGAAGCTTTGGCTGGTGGGAAATTGGTCGGGTTCGAAGACCGGAGTAGCGACGATATCCAGGGATACTTTATCCGAATAGACGCTGGTTTTGAGGCTCCCCGCGCCCGTCTTAAGGTACTCCATGGGGCGGCCGGAAAAAAGCGCCGCGTAGTTCTTTGGGAAAAGATCGTTAATGAAAATAAGATCGCCGACGCCCCAGGTGTGGATCTGCCGGCCGGCCCTGAAATCAAGCGGGCCTTTGGCATAGATCAGGTAAGCTTCGCGCACATCCACGACCGACTGGTTATTCGCCTCGT
This sequence comes from uncultured Elusimicrobiaceae bacterium, assembly GCA_964646805.1. GTDB lineage: Bacteria > Elusimicrobiota > Elusimicrobia > Elusimicrobiales > UBA9959 > UBA9959. The sequence continues at coordinate 3,750 of CAZYFL010000076.1, forward strand.
CGCGCAGGAAGTCGGTATTGGTGAAATAACCGGCCCCGCCCGCGGGGGCCGAGCCTGAAAGCTGAAGCTGTAGCCGTTCCTCGCCCAGAAGGAAGTCGCCGGACGGCGGCTTATTATGCCGTGTCGTGCCCAGCCGGGAGGCGTAGTTGGCCTGAACTGAGCCGTGCCATTCCAGCGCGCCGGGGTCGGCGGCGCCGGCAGGGCGGCACTGGAACAGGAAAAGAACAGCTAGAACCCAGGCGCGTCCCATAGTTTATTTTATCCAGCTGCCGGGCGGGTTCCTTAAAGCCCGTTCGCTGAAATCCTCTGACTTGAGCGCAAGCCGGTATTTGGTATCACTGAATTCAACTATTGTCTGGTGGCCTGATTTGACGTTTTTCATGGAACGCCTCATGGCGGTCGGCACGCCGTCTATCTCTTTGATCTCTTCGGCGGAGAATTCCCTGAAGAGCTGGTTCTGCACGTCGTAATATTCCTCCCGGAGGGGCAGGAAGGTTGTCTTATCTAGCCAGGAGACTTTCCGCTTGTATGCGGCGGCCGCTTTGGGCATGCTCTCTACGACGTAGCAGGGTTTGCCGCCGAGTTCTTCCTCGCGGTTGAGTTTGTGCGTGTCGGCGTCCACGTTCCTTCCCGAGACGTCCTCGTAGCTGAAATCGGAGCCGACAAAGCTGGATTGCGAATCTTTGGCCGCGATACGCTGGACGAGGTACAGGGCCGGGATAAAGAGCCAGCGGTCCGATTCTTTGGCGGCATATTTGTAGACGAGGAAGGCCATGCGGCGTACATCGCCGGGGGCGTGGAAATACATGAAGTATTTCTGGTCCCCGCCGGGCATGTTGACGCGCAGCATCGTCAGCTCCCGGACACGTTCACCCCCTGAAACGTCTTTTAACGTCATCTTGATCCGGGCCCTGAAGCTTTCGCCCGGATAGAAAAAAGCCTGTTGCATTTTGCCGACTATCCCGGCGGCGTCCATGGGCTGGGCGGCAACGGGGGCGGCGACGGCCGGCGCCAGGAGCGCCGCCGCGATCGACATGGTTCTGAATATTTGTTTGGTCATTATATCTCTAGGTCCTTTTTCCTCTATTCTATAACCCGCAACTTAACCTTTCTCTCAAAATAACTGCCGACCATTCCTTCCTTCGGTTTTCCATTTCACCGAATTTTGACTGGCACCCCCCGCACAGATTTGTGAACCACAACAGAACGGCCTTTTTACCTTCCAGTTTAGAGAGTGTAAATTCCTTCCCCTTAAAATCCTGCAAAGAAAAGTCAGGGGCCTTTTCTCCCACACTGGGAAGGGCGACATTCCCGCCGGTTTCACCGCTCCATACAGGCGCAATCAGGGACGGGCAGAATGTCGGAAACGCCAGGCCCGCAGCTACAAGCGTAGTTTTTAGCAATAGTCTGGTCATATTTAATCCTCCAATCAGGCTGTAAACAACTGTTTCCTGAAAAGCACTATCAGGGCGGGAATATAGATGATGCAGAGCACCGCGCTCAAAAGCATCATACACACGATGAAAGCCCCTACCGTGATGTAAGGGGTCAGGGGCGCGAACAGCATCACCGAGAAGGCGGCGGCGAAAAGTATGGCGTTGCGCAATATGCCTTTCCCGGGCCGCGCCGCGGTCCAGACTAGGGCTTCCTCGATAGATTCGGGCGCGGCGGCATCCCTGCCTTCGGCCAGCCGCAGCCGGAACCTGTTGATGAAATGGATGGCGAAGTCCACCGCCATTCCCAGCGAGAGGCAGGAAAGCACCGAGATAGGCATGTCGAAGTCTTTGCCCGCAAAGCCCACGGCGCCGTAGATCAGGATGACGGTGAAAAGAAGCGGAATGTAGCCGACCATAGCCCATTTAGCCGAGCGGAAGTTAACGGACAGGATGGCGAAGATGACGACCAGGGCCAGAAGGAAACCTTTTATCATGTCCCATAGCACCGCATTATTCCAGACCAGGTTGAAGTAGGCGATGCCGGCGGGCTTGATCTCCACGGGGAAGGGATTGTCCCGCTGATAGTTCTGCGCGGCCTCGATAACGCTGCGCATAGCGCCGGCGTCCCAGGTCTTGAGCTGCACCCAGATATTGGCCTTCTTGTAGTAGGGATCAACTACATTTTCGAGGTCCGATGGCTTTGCCGACATACCGAAGAGGAAGAGATACTGGCCGGCAAGTTCTTTGGACTCCGGAACTTTGTCGTAGGCCGGATCGTCTTTATGTAGGACGCGGCCGATCCTCTTGATGTAGTCCACTACCGAGGTGGTCTTTCCTACGACCGGCAGCTTTTCCAGACTGCGCTGCAGCCCCTCGATATAGCGCAGGGCCTGCGGCGATTTTATAAATTCCTCTTCGTCCCCGGTCGAACCGACCACCAGGTAACCGAGCGCGGTCCCGCCCAGGGCTTCGTTTATGACGCGGTCGGCCGTGCGGACTTCGCTGGACTGCTTGAACCACTCCACCATGTTGTTATTGACCTTTATGCGGGCCGTGCCGGCAACCGCCACAATAAAGAGCGCAAAGCCGGTGAGTACAACGGCGCGCGGTTTATGCGCCCCCAGCCGCGCGAGGTGCGCAAGGAATTGGGAGATGCGGCTGGATTGCGCGTCTTCACCGCGTGAAGCCTTCTCGATAGATTTTTCGCCGACGAAAGTGAACATGGCCGGGATAAAACTAAAACTTAATATCCGCAGCAAAACGGTGCCGAAGGCCACCAGACCGCCGAAGATCTTGACCGGGACGATGTCCATGAACAGCAGCACGGAAAAGCCGGCTGCGGTGGCCAGCGCCGTGTAGCGCACTGGCCGGCCCACCGCCTCCATGGTTTTTATGATGGCGGTTTTCCTATCTTTCTCCTCCCGGTAGCGGAAGTAAAATTCGTTGAAGATATGAATGGAATCCGTGGCGATGGCCATCAGGAACACCGGGGCCATGGAGCTCATGATATGGACAGGGTAGCCTAGGGCGATAAGCAGCCCCATGCTCCAGATGGTCGCTATCATGGCGTCCATCATGAGCGCGGCGGAGAGGAAAAGGTCGCCGAACATAAAATAGCGGGCCGCAAACATGAGCAGGCCGGCCATAGGTGCGAAAATAGCCATCAGCTTGAACATCTCCACGCCGAAGGTGTCCCGCGCCACGGGATCGCCGGCGACGTAGTAATTCTCCGGACCGCCTTCGGTTTTGACTATCTCGCGTATTTTATCGGCGATGGATTTGCCGTTGGCCCCCTTTTCTAAGGGTACATAAATCGCCGCCGTCTTGCCGTCCTGCGAAATAATGCGGCCGACGAACATCGGGTTCTCGAAAAGCTGTTTGCGCAGCCCGGCCAGTGTTTGTGTGTCGCCGGGCGCTTCGGGCATAAGGGGGCCCACCTGGAGCGTCCCCTTGTCTACCGTAACATTGTCTATTGTGTAAAAACCCGCCACGTCCCTGGCGGCTACGCCGGGGACTTTAAGTATCCCGTCGTTGATGCGTTTTATCTTTCCCAGCGTAGTTTTATTGAGAACGCCGACTTCATTCGTAATACCGACCACGATCATGTCCTCGTAGAGGCCGAAGGTCTTTTCTACCGCGTCGTTAGAGACCCGGACCTCGGAATCGGCGGGGAGCATATTCTTCGGATTAGTGTCGGTCCGGACTTTAGGAAACGCCGACAGGGCGAGCGCGGTCACAAGGAGCGTTACAGCCACCACCCAGCGGGGGTGGTCTACCGAGAAATGAACGAGAGAGAAGTCGCGCAGCTTATTCATTGGAGCTCCCCTGGAGCCGGGCCGCCACGTTCCCCTGCTCCCGCAGACGCTCGATGAGGACCTGCCTTAATAGATCGTAAGCCTTGAGCATTTTAGGGAAAGACAAACGGTAGTAGATGCGCTGGCCCTCGCGGCGTGACGCCAGGATTCCCTTATCCCGCAGGATGGTCAGCTGCTGTGAAACATTGGTTTTGGGGAGTTCCATCTCTCTTGTCAGGTCGCCGGCGGTTTTCTCGCCCACCCGCAGCAGGTCGATGATTTCAAGGCGCTTGGCGTTTGAAAGCACGGAACAGATCTGGGCGTGCATTTCGTAGATCAGCCGGGATTCTTTTTTTGTCATGGCTTCCCCTTAGTAGTATTGTTACGATATTGCGCAACCATAATATACACATTACGGATTCGTCCTGTCAAGAATATATAGGGATTTACCTTTGCAAGGCCGCTGTCGTTTGCGCGGGCCGTTTGCCGCCAGGCAAACGGGGGGTATCCATGTGCTGCCCCGTAGAGAAAACGCTGTCCTGGCGCATTCTTGCGCGTATTTAAAAGGCCATTTTACCCAAAATGGCGATAAACGCGCTTAAAGGGCTTTTAAGGGGGGAGGAGAAGGGTCGTTTAGGCCGGGAAAGCGCCTCCAGGAGCCGCCGGCGGCGGTTGTATAGGGGCGTAAATCTGGGGATCTCAATATTTGTGAGTGTGTCCCTTGTTTTAATATTTCATCTTCCGTAACGCCTTATTCACATGGGCTAAGTCGAACTTCTCAGAATCGAAGCTCCCTCCGATCCAGTCCATCATATCCTTGTGGTTCGGGTGTTTGGCATCCCGGACTGCCGCAAGAAAATCAATGTAGCCTCCGATGCCGCCACAGTCCTCCGGAGGGCAGGAGCGGGCACCCTCCAAGCAGATAGGGAAGCCTTGGAATTCAGCCGCCGCCGCATCGACTTTCTCGATGCACACCTCGTGGTCCCAGCTATCACCCGTATCGTATTCATAGACGAATGATACTTTAGCCTTGGGCGCGACATCACGGAGGCAGACAGCATCTTCGTCCTCAAAATGCTCGAGTTCAGGATGGGGCCGGCCGAAATGCCGCTTCCCGACCATAAAGACATGCATGTGGCTGTTAGTCCAGCCCATGGCAGCCTGGATGATGCGGTCCAGCCTGCCCAGGCTCACATCGCCGGAGATCAGCACTCGCCGCCAGATCGGCGGTTCGCTACCTATAAGAGTAATCTTCAACTGGTATGCCGCCGCCGGAGACTTCGCAAGTTTGACGGTCTTCTGCGGTAGCCACGTCGTTTTGTGATGTGTCATGGTTTTTATTTCCTCCCATCCTCTTTGATATTGCGATACATTCTGGACGATCATTTCTGAGCGAAGATTATTCTATCAGTTCTGAGGTTTAAGAACAATTTTAGTCTATGTTGAGTAACTGCGGTTCAGACAGTGGGCAATTTGCCTGGAAAATCCCCCTTCATCCCCCTTTAGCAAAGGGGGAAAGAGGGGGATTTGGAGTTACTGTCTGAATCACAGTATGTTGAGTGTTAAAGGTTTTAGAGACCCCCGTCGAGAAAATCCAAAAAGCGCTGGATGAAAAGTTAGTTTTTGGGGGGTGTGGCTCGCCAGAACGATGGGGGGCAAAAACTAACTTTCAGCAAAACGACCACCGAATAGGGGTGGTCGAATTGGGTAAAGAGTGGCGCGGTCAACGGGGGCCAAAAACTAACTTTTTAGGTTCGTCCTTCATAGGGAAAACCCGTTTTATGCCTGCCTTCGAACTGCGTTTAGACCTCTTCAGAATCATCGGCTATGAGGGCGAAAGGTTCCTCTCCATGGTCCCGGAATGCCTCTAATCCCACTTTTTAGCGCAAAAGTTCGAATCCAGTTGACTTAGGGGTCAATCGGATTCGAACTCTGCCTGTTTGGCCTTAAAAATGGCTATCAATTCGCTCCGGCCAACCTCCCGACGTGGGGGAACTTTGCAAAATTCCACGAAAGCGCCCCGGCTTTTTGTATTATGGTGGTAGGGGAATATTAGAGACAGCATTCTCTTTTAATAATGATTGATATTACAAAAACGGAAGAGATTCTTAGCGAATTGCGGGGTTTTGTGAATAATCCTTGGGTTAAACAGGGATTGATTGTGAATGAATCTTTTTGGAATCAACTTTGTAGTAGCATGGATGTAGTTGAGGATTGTGCACAAGCAATTGCAACATATAAATCAGCGGATTTTAACTCATCAGTGGGGGCGAAATATCTGGCTGTATATGGGATATTACAAATACT